>USOJ01000162.1 GCA_900556195.1 uncultured Eubacteriales bacterium | reverse complement strand
CCAGATCGCCTTTTGCGAATTCAGCACCTTGTCTTCGACCGTTTCGGTTTTGTCTTTATTTTTGTACCAGACGCCGTCTTCGTAAACGTAACCGAGCGCGCCGCCTACGCTGACGCTGCCAAGCAGGTTTTCGAGAACGAATTCGTATTTGCCGGTTTCGTAATTTTTGTTAAAGAGTCCCGAAATCGTAAGACCGGACAGAGCCGCGTCTATTCTTTCGGTGATTTTTTTGTCGGTAACGCCGAGCAATTCGAGATATTCGCCGAGAGTTTTATCCGTAAAGAAACCGCTTTCGCCGAGCACCGAAGTTACGTCTTTTTTACCCGTGGCAACGTCGATAAACGGCCCGAATTTAAGATTGCCGACAAGCGAAAGTCCCGAATATTTGCCCTCTTTCACCTTGTATGTATCCGAAGTTTCGTCGTAGTCGAAAAGTATCGGGAAGACTCCGCCTACCCTTACTTCGCGGAGCGCGCCCGCTATGCCCGTTTCGCCCGTGATCGGGTCTTTTTCGAACATTTCCCCTACGGAATATCTGCGTAAGATCACCCTTTCGTTTTCGGCAAACATCGCAGACGACGGAATAAAACTCAACACCGCGCCGAACGGAAGGTTATCCAAAAACTTTTTCGCGCCGTCGCCGCCTTTAAGCAGAGTAAACGGCGATACGTCTTTAAGTTGTTCGACGTATTTGGCGTTGCTGCCGTCGTCGGCGATTATCTTGTCGTTTCCGCCGCCGAACTTATTGATCAACGCGACCATATCGAAACCGTACTTTAATTCGAGGTCGCGGAAGGTATAGTTTTCGGGGTTAGCCTGACCTTTTTGAATAAGACCGAGAATTTCGTCTACCGAAAAGTCTTTAAGATCGCCCAGAACGTCGTTATACTCGTTATTGCCGATAACGCTCGACACGGTTACGTTGCCGTAGGAATAATAGACCGCCGCCGCCATCGCGCCGAAGGTCGCGCCCGCGCCTATAACGATACCGAGTAAACCGCAAACGAAACATTTGAAAATCTTGCTCATGTTCTCTCCTATAAAGCCTTGAAAATATATACGTCAATTACATACGTCATTGCGAGGGAGCATAGCGACTGCGGCAATCCCGAAGATTGGAGTACGCAGCATATATAAGCCGCTCCGTCCTTTATTGCGGGGTAAATGTCCCCGATGAAACGGGGAAAATGTCGCGGAGCGACAAAAGGGGGGCGACCCTGCCTAAGGTTGCCACGCTACGCTCGCGATGACAGGTTTTTATTACGTCATTCTTCAAAAACGACGATAAAATTACACTATAATTTTACCTGCGGGGCGGAAATTTGTCAACGGTAAAAAGGTCGATAACAAGTATAATCAAAGCCGCGTGAAAACTTTTTGACAAAAATTTTACTTTGAGTTTACTTTTCCGTCTTTTCGCGCTCAATTCATTTGCATAATCGAACTCTTTATTATATAATATATTTAACAATCCTTTCACGGAGTACGAATGATAGATTTGATAATCAACCCCCACGCAAGCAGGGGTAAAGCCAGAAAAAAAGCCGCGAAGGTCGTTAAAATACTCGAAGAGAAAAACGTGGAATTCACCGCGCATTATACCACCCGCGCAAAAGAAGCGATAGAGATAGCCAAAAAACTCTCCGACGAGGGCGCGACCGATATAATCGCGCTCGGCGGCGACGGCACGGTAAACGAAGTATTGAACGGCATAAACCCCGAAACCGTCCGTCTCGGCATAATTCCGACGGGTACGGGCAACGATTTCGTGTCCGCGGCGAAAATTCCTACCGACGTAAAAAAAGCGGTCGATATTATCTTAAACGGCGATGCGAAAAGTACCGACTATATGGTATGCGGCGGAATACGCGGCATAAACGCGATAGGCACGGGCATCGACGTAGACGTATTGAAACGCTACGCCAAAGCCAAAGTATTCAAGGGTAAAATCGCTTACGTGTTCGCTCTTATTTCAAGCCTTATTCACTTTCAGTTCTATAAATTCAAAGTGGTAAAGGGCGAAGAAAAGGAAGACAAAACGGCTTTAATCGCGTGCGTAGGCAACGGATTCCGCATAGGCGGCGGAATAAGAATGTGCCCCAAAGCCGTGATCGACGACGGCTTACTCGATTTCGTAGTCGTAAACGAACTTAAAAAAAGCCGTATTCCTCTTGCGTTTATAAAACTTATGAAAGGTAAAATTCTCGAACAGGATTTCACCACGATGGAACGCGTAGATCACGTTAAAATAGAGTTCGACAAACCTTCTACCGTTCAGATAGACGGCGAGTTGTACGAAAATTTAGACTTTGATCTGTCGCTTATAAAAGGCGGCGTAAAAGTATACAGACCATAGTTCAGGCTCGGTCGAGTAAAAATTTTATAGGAGAAAAACAATGAAGCAACAAACGTTCCCCGTAAGCGTCTCGAAGAAGACAAAAGGCATGCTGCCCGCGTTTATCTACGGATTTATCGCGGCTGCGGCGATTATCGCTCTGCCTTTTATTCCGCTCGTTGCAAAAAACGTCAGCCCTTTGACGCAACTTATCGACGCGATAAAGGACCTTCAGAACACCAACAGCGACCCGACGAAGTATCTGTCAATACTAAAACTCGTATTCCCGATTATGACATTGATTTTGTCGCTCGTAACCCTTATCAGACTTATCGTCCGGCTGTGCAACGTCGGCAAAGGGCAGATAGGCGCGCTCAGAATGACAGGTACGTATTTTTCGGTTATTTCGATACTCGTATCTTACTTGACGTATCTGCTGTTCTTTACTTCGCTCCTTAATCTTTCCAGCGAGGTTAAAAAGGAATTATACGAGTCTTTCAAGTATCTTACCGTATCTGAATACGGTAAATATTATATTGCTTACGGCGCAATTGCGGGCGTAGGTCTTTTAGTGTCGGCGATAGGCAACTGGACGTCTTCGCTTACCCGTCCGAACGCGGGCATGACGGTCTATCAGGCGATTCGCTTTATCTGCGCGGCAGTCGCGCTCGTCATGGTATTGTGTCTGCCCGTCGTGTCGGTTTCGTACGGCAGCGGCAAAACGAGCCTTATGAAATTGCTTGCCTCGGGGAATAAAGACGCGATGTTCGTCATTTCAAACTCCGGAATGGAATGCAATGCAGAAAAGATAGAGCAAATCGGCGGTTTTATAAAAAATGCCTTTACGGGCGGCGGCGACGACGTAACCCCAACGTTACTCGCGATTTTCTACGTGAACTTCGTTCCGTTCATCCTTTTGATAGCGGCGTTCTCCGCAACCTTGAAAACCCTTCGCGCGCTCGTCCAACCGAGCGAAGAAGTTTTATACGATTACCGCGCGAACAACGGCGACGAGTTAGACTCAACCAATTACAAACGCCTTAAAAAGCCGAAAAAACTCGGCGTGGGCGTGTCGGTATTCGCGTTTATCGCCGCGACGTTCCTTCTCGGAGCGGGCTTCGGATTCGGTCCCGTCGCCACGATAATGAAGTTGACCTCTTACAGCAACCTTAAAGTGGTTCTCGCGCCCGTTCTTACGGTTTACCTTTTCGTGTACGGTATCGCGCTTATCGTTTACGTAAGCGTTTACAACACTCAACTGGACGCTCGCCTTGCAGCCGAAAACGCCGCGCAGGTTAAATCCGAAGAACAATCGCAGGCTAACGAAGAAACGGTAGC
>USOJ01000161.1 GCA_900556195.1 uncultured Eubacteriales bacterium | reverse complement strand
TTAAAACTACCGACTTACTTGCCTGTATCTTCGCCTTGATGTCTTCTACTATTTGCTGTTTGGCATCTTTGTTTGCTGACATATTTACCTCCGTGCATATTTAACCGCAGAAAAAAGACCTTTTTACGCCGGGAAAAGCGCAAAAAGGTCATAAAAAACTTTATAAACTTTTTGAGTTTCACCTCGGCGGGGGCGTTAAAAACGCGTTAAAACCTGCTGTCTACGGTTATTACTGTTTTATTTTACATTAAATTCAAGGCTTTGTCAAGCGATTATACGCCCTTGGGCGCAACTTTTACGCCGGGACCCATAGTCGACGTGAGCGCGACGCTCTTTACGTACTGACCTTTCGCAGCGGCGGGCTTCGCTTTGACGATGGCTTCCAGAAGCGCGTTATAGTTTTCGACGAGTTTTTCTTTGCCGAAACTCTCCTTGCCGATGGCGCAGTGGATGATAGCCTGCTTGTCGAGTCTGTATTCAACCTTACCTGCTTTAATATCGGCGATTGCTTTCGCAACGTCCATGGTAACCGTACCCGACTTCGGGTTGGGCATCAAGCCCTTAGGGCCTAAGAGTTTACCTATTCTACCGACTACGCCCATCATATCGGGAGTAGTGATAACCGCGTCGAAATCGAACCAGTTTTCTTTCTGAATCTTGGCTACGAGTTCTTCCGCGCCTACGTAATCAGCGCCCGCCGCCGTAGCCGCGTCCGCCTTCTCGCCTTTCGCAAGAACGAGTACTCTTACGGTCTTACCGGTTCCGTTGGGAAGTACGATAACGCCTCTGACTTGTTGGTCTGCCTGTTTCGGATCTACGCCGAGTCTGCAATGGAATTCTATCGTTTCGTCGAATTTGGCTTTCGCGTTGTCGAGAACGATACCGATTGCCTCTTCCGCGTCGTATTGTTTAGTGCGGTCAAACGCCTTTATGCTGTCGGCGTATTTCTTTCCGTATTTCATTATCTAAAAGTCCTCCTTGTGGTTGTAACGGGGTTCGCCCCTCCCACTCTGATTATATTATTCCTCGACGGTTATACCCATGCTGCGAGCGGTACCCTTGATCATGCTCATAGCGGCTTCCAGAGAAGCGGCGTTGAGATCGGGCATCTTCTGCTTTGCGATTTCTTCGACTTGCGCCTTCGTAAGTTTGGCAACCTTGTCCTTATTCGGTTTTGCGCTGGCGGTTTCGATTCCGCACGCCTTCTTGATAAGAACGGGAGCCGGAGGCGTTTTAAGTATAAACGTGAACGAACGGTCCTGATAAATCGTTATTACGCAAGGAATAATAAGACCGACTTCGTTGGCGGTCTTCGCGTTGAATTCCTTCGTGAAACCGGGAATGTTGATTCCGTAAGGTCCGAGAGTCGAACCTACCGGAGGTCCCGGAGTTGCCTTGCCCGCGGGTAATTGCAATTTGACCATAGCGGTAACTTTTTTAGCCATGTTTCTCCTCCAAAGAGAGTGGTTATAACGGGTACGCCGGTATAGTGGATTTAGCGCCCCTCCCACTTAAATATAAAAACCGAATATATCGGATTTTACGCGTCGTATAAACCTTTGATTTTATCGAGTTGGATAAAATCGAGGTCAACTTCGGTTTCTCTGCCGAACATAGATACCTTGACCTTCGCTTTCTGATTGGTTTCGTCAAGCCCTTCGACCACGCCCGTAAACGAAGCGAGCGGACCCGAAATGACGACGACCTCGTCGCCGACGGCAAGATCGCATTCTTCGACCTTTTCTTCGAGGCGCATTTTACGCACTTCGTCGTCGCCGATCGGAACGGCTTTACCCTGCGGACCTACGAAACCCGTAACGCCGCGGGTATTGGTAATCATAAACCACAAGTCGTTGGAATACACCATTTTAAGAAATACGTAGCAAGGCAGAATCTTCCTTTCGACGACCTTTTTCTTGCCGTTTTTCTCTTCGATGGTCTCTTCCATCGGGATTTTAATATCAAAAATGGTATCGGATAAGTTATTGTTCTCGATAAGTTTTTCTATGCTGTCCTTAACGAGAGCCTCATACCCCGAATAGGTATGAATAACGTACCATTTTGCGAGTTCCTCTTTACCCATTAAACACCTCGTCAAACTTTACGGATGAGTTTGAGCAACTCTTGAAGACCCAAATCCATAAGCAGAATAACGCCAAGAATCAAAAGTACGGTAACGAGAACGCAACCGAGTTGCTTCATAACCGTTTTGAAAGACGGCCACGTTACCTTCTTGAGTTCGGAGAAAACCTCCTTTATTTTGCCCCACATCCTCTTGAATATGTTGGGCTTTTTGTTCTTGTTCGTCTTTTTGGCGGGTTGCTGTTTGTTGTTGGCAACCGCGGTATTTTTATCCATAAGATAACCCCTTACGAATTACTTCGTTTCTTTGTGAACGGTGTGCTTTTTGCAGAAAGGACAGTATTTGTTTATCTCGATTCTGTCGGGATCGTTTTTCTTATTCTTATACTCGTCGTAATTTCTCTGCTTGCATTCGGTGCACGCCAAAGTTATTCTCGTTCTGTTTCCTTTTGCCATAGTTTTCACTTCCCAAAAAATTAACGCCCCCTACGAAGCGCTAATCTATTTTACAATAAGATTCTTGTTTTGTCAACGCTTTTTTATGATTTTTTTGAAAACACCGCGAATTATTTAGCCGAAAACGCCCGTTTTCAGCCGTTAGGGAACAATTCGGGGTGAAGTTGTCTGAATTTTTCGTCTTTCTTCTTCTGGCAAGCCGCCGCGAGAGCGAGAGAATCGAATTCTTTCTTCTTTCTGCGGAGTTTGAAGCCGTGCGCTTCGGCGCATTGATCGATAAGCCTTTTGGCGTATCTCATTCCCCTTTCGGACTTAATGCGAAGAAGCACGGGGACGGTCGCGTAACTTACCTTTTTAGACACGTCTGCGCAGTGGTACTTCGGTTCGGTGTCTTTGATATCCATATTGAGATAGAGTTTGAGCGTCTTGCCCGCGACGGATATCTTGACGAAATGAAGTCTGCCGAGATTGATGCTGTCGAACTTTCTCGAAAGACGGGATTTGAGTTTGCTGAAACGAAGAGCGTAGTTTTTAAGTTCGTCGTATCTCTCCTGCATGACTTCGTCGCACGCGAGAATTTTCTGCGTGAACGTAGGCGAAATATAGGCGTGCTTGTACACCTTGACGGGAGCGACGGGAGTTGCAATCGGCGTTACGGCGGGAATCTCGACTTCCTGCGCGGTTACGCTCGCCGCGGTTTCGTCCGCAAGTCCTCTTAAACGACGCAATTCTTCGCTCGCGGAGAATTTCTCTTCGCTGACCGAAGTTCCTTGTCTGCCCGCGTTCGCGTTGACAGTTATTTTTTTGCCGTGAAACGTTCTCATATTTCTACCTCTTAAAAAGTCGATACGGAACCGACAGACACGTCGCCGTATACTCTCTTTCGTCTATTATAGCAAGTTAATC
Source organism: uncultured Eubacteriales bacterium (assembly GCA_900556195.1). Classification (GTDB taxonomy): domain Bacteria; phylum Bacillota; class Clostridia; order Christensenellales; family Borkfalkiaceae; genus UBA10281. Next base: position 260 of record USOJ01000161.1, on the reverse strand, counting down.
GTTTTTTTTCAAGCGATATAGCCCGATATTTGCGATTTTTTTATTTTTAACCGCTTTTAAGGCTTTATTCCACCTAAAAAACGTTGACTTTCGCCCGTTTCGGTAGTATAATGCGTTCGTTCGTCGGATATACTTACGGCTTCTCGCGTATCATTATATATATTTATACGTAGCCACAGATGATTGCGTTTGAGCCCGCCAAAACGCCGATATTTACGCGTTTTCAGGTTAAGACGCGGCGCGCGAACGCCTTAATATAC
>USOJ01000160.1 GCA_900556195.1 uncultured Eubacteriales bacterium | reverse complement strand
CGGGGAAAATGTCGCGAAGCGACAAAAGGGGGGCGACCCTGCCTAAGGTTGCCACAGTCGTTTCACTCCTTCGCAATGACAAATTGAACATGTAGCATAAAAAATATAAAATATCAAAGCGGCTGCGGCAAATTCGTCAGTAATTTGCGCGTAGTCGCTTATTCGTTTGCGTTTTTTGACTTTTCGTGATATAATCGTTATTATGTTGAAGTTTAACGAAAATCTGCCTATCGACAAGGTTAAAAACCTTAACCCCGTTGTACTCGCTTTCGTGGGCGACGCGGCGTATTCGCTGTACGTGCGGAAAAAACTCGTATCGGGCGGCGATTACAAAACGGGAACGTTAAACGGGCTTTCGGCTAAAATCGTATGCGCTCCCGCGCAGGCAAGGCTTTCAGAAAAACTTATAAACGACTTTTTCACCGACGAAGAAAAAGATATCTTCCGTCGGGCGAGAAATTCGAAAAAACCGTCCAAAGCCAAGCACGCGAGCGTAGCCGACTACAACGCGTCTACGGGATTCGAGGCGGTTATAGGGTATCTGTATCTTATCGGCGACTACGACCGTTTAGACGAAATTTTTAATTACGCGGAGAATATCGACTTATGAAAATCGAAGGAAAAAATTCCGTAAGGGAACTTTTAAGAACTAAAAAAACTATCGACAAAATTCTGATCGCCAACGGCATGCGCGACGAAGAGAGCAAAAATCTGCTCAATATAATCAAGTCTTCGGGCGCAAAATATCAGTTTGCGGATAAGTCTGTTCTGGATAAAGAGAGCGAAGGCAGACGGCATCAGGGCTTTATCGCCTACGTTTCGGACTATAAGTATGCGGAACTGGGCGAAATACTCGCGGCTGTCGAAAATAAAGAAGACGCGTTTCTCGTCATGCTCGACGGGGTGGAAGACCCGCATAATCTCGGCAGCGTAATCAGGGTTTGCGAATGCGCGGGCGTGGACGGGCTTATAATAGGCAAGAGAAGAAGCGCGAGCGTTACCGACGCGGTAATGCGTATTTCGGAAGGTAGCGCGAATCACCTTAAAATCGCTAGGGTTACAAACCTTAACTCCGCGCTCGACGAAATCAAAAAAGCGAATATATGGGCTTACGCGCTCGAACTCGGCGGCAGCGACATATATAAAAACAAACTTACGGGCAGAATCTGCATGGTTATCGGCGGCGAAGATACGGGCGTAAACGAACTCACAAAGAAAAAATGCGACGCGCATATTTCGATACCCATGTACGGCAACGTCAACTCGCTTAACGCTTCCGTCGCGTGCGGAATAGGCGTTTTCGAAGCGCTCCGTCAACGTAAAAATGTATAACGAACTATCGGACAATCAACTTATAGCCCTGCATAAGGCTAACGACACCGAGGCTTTCCCCGTACTTCTCGAAAGGTATAAAGACCTCGTCAAGGGCGTCAGCAGAGCCTATTATCTCGTCGGCGGCGACGGCGACGACGTGTTGCAGGAGGGCTATTGCGGACTTCTGAAAGCCGTTACGACTTATTCCGAAAACTCTACGGCTTCGTTTTCGACTTTCGCAAGGCTTTGCGTAGAAAGCAGCATAAAAACGGCGATAACCAAGGCTAACAACAAGGGCAACGAACTTCTCAATAACGCCGTTTCGATAGCCGAATGTTTAGGCGTTTTTGCTCCCGATACCCCCGAAGACAAAGTTATCGACGACGAGAGAGTCGGGGAGTTGAGAGAAAAAATCACGAGCGGTTTATCCGAAACCGAAAAAACCGTACTCGAACGGTATCTTACGGGTATGACCTATGGCGAGATTGCGGATTCGATAGGTTGCAACGAAAAAAAAGTAGACAACGCTATTCAGCGTATAAAGAAAAAACTTCTGAAAAAACGAGGATAAAATTATGGCGTATTTGGCTCTTTACAGACGGTTTCGTCCGAGCGGTTTCGATTCGCTGATCGGGCAGGATCACGTCGTAAGAACGCTCGTAAACCAGATAAACTCGGATAAGATAGGGCACGCCTATCTGTTTTGCGGCGCGCGCGGAACGGGTAAAACTTCGGCGGCGAAGATTTTCGCAAGAGCGATAAACTGCCTTTCGCCCGTAAACGGCTCGCCGTGCGGCAAATGCGCGGTTTGTAAGGCTCTCGCAGACCCGTCCAATCTCGATATAGTCGAAATGGACGCCGCGTCGAACAATAAAGTAGAAAACGTCAGAGAAATCCGCGATAAAATTCAATATCCGCCGGTAAGCGGCAAATATAAAGTCTACATTATAGACGAAGTGCATATGCTTACGACGGAGGCGTTCAACGCGCTTTTGAAAACTCTCGAAGAACCGCCCAAACACGCGGTATTTATTCTCGCGACTACCGAAGTGCATAAACTTCCGTCGACGATTTTGTCGCGTTGTATGCGTTTCGATTTCAGACTTATCCCTACGCGCGAAATCGCAGAACTTATAGGTAAAATTTATCGCGAAATAGGCAAAGATTACGACGAAGACGCCGTAAACGCCGTCGCAAGGGCGGGTAACGGAAGCGTAAGAGACGCGCTTTCGGTTGCGGATATCTGTGCGTCTTATCGCGACGGAAAACTCACTTACGCAGACGTTCTGGCTGTGCTCGGCGCGACCGACGGCGACGTGGTCGTATCGCTTCTTTCGGATATTTTCGATTCGAAAACGGGCGATATGCTCTCGAAAGTAGAAGAACTCGCCGACTCGGGCAAAAGTATAGGCGTGCTTTGTAAAGATATTATTTCCGCGCTTCGCGAAACGGTAATCTGTAAGACCTGTAAAGACGCTAAAAAAATTCTCGCGCTGCCCGACGAAACTTATAAAAAACTCGTGGACGCGGGCGAAAAAGTCGACGAAAAAAGATTGCTCCGCATTATGGAAATTTTTACCGACGCGGAAAGCGATCTTAAATATTCCAACTCGCCGAGAGCGGTGCTCGAAACGGCTTGCATAAAGGCTTCTATGCCTGCGGTCGATTATAACGTAGACGCGCTTTTGTCGCGCGTTGCCGCGCTCGAACAAAAACTCGCTTCGGGCGTCGTAAGCGGGCAGACCGAAAAGCAAGAGCAGCGTATAGGGCGATTAAACGAGGTTTCGGGCGTTTCCGCGCCGACAACCGAAAAGCCGAAAACGGTCGAAGAAGTTAAACCCGTTCGGGTGGCGGACGATTACTATTATCCCGTTCCTCCGCCTGAAGAAGAAGTGCCGTTCGGCGACCCGTATTCCGCGCCGATAACCGAGAAGCCGAAAACGGTCGAAAAGCCAAAATCCGTAATCACTCCCGTAAAGACGGCGGAAACAGTAAACGAACCTCAAAGCGTGAAGCCGGTCGGTAATATGAGCGCGGGCAGAATATGGGGTACGGTAGTGAGAAAACTCCGCGCCGACAGGAATATAGTGCTGTGGGTCGCCTGTCAGGATATGACGGCAAGTTTAAGCGGTAATACTCTCGTGATAGCGGCTAACGACGAAGCGGGGTATAACGCGATCGTAAAAGAACAAAATCTCGCCACGCTGACGGCGGCGGTGAGGTCGGTCGGGAATTACGACGTGAAAGTCGTACTCGGTAAAACCGAAGAAAAAGACGATTTCGAAGAGGGCGTTGCGGCGTTGAAAAGGAACACGGGCGTAACGCGCGTAGATATTAAAGATTAAAGGAGTAAAATTATGGCAGGATATAAGGGGGGTTTCGGCGGCTTCGGCGGCGGAAA
>USOJ01000159.1 GCA_900556195.1 uncultured Eubacteriales bacterium | reverse complement strand
GTTCGTTCTCTATGACGAAAACGGCGACGAAATTCATAGCGAAAAAGTCTTTAAGGGCGGCGCGGCTTCGGAATACGACTATTCCAAACCCGACGAAGACCTCGGCAACGGATATACGAAGAATTATAAGAATATAAGGTGGCTCGATAGTTCCTACAATATAGCCGATCTGAATAACGTAAACGCCGATATTTCTGTAAAACTTGCTTACGACGTATACGTTATTAAAAATTCGGTTGTTGCTACGAGCGATAAAAAACTTACGGAAATCAATAAATTCGTGTCTGTCGGTAAAGACGGGAAAATCACGTTCAGCGTACGCATAAACGAAACAGGCTGGGCAGGATTTAACATTGTCGCGGCAGGCGGTTATTTAGGTATTACGGGTGGTGTTTCGGCAAGTTCCGTATGGTACGTCGTATCGATAGATACCGCGACGGGCGAAATAACGGTCGCTACGGAAGACGGAGCAATAAAAGGTCTTGATAAAGGTAACTATAATCCTGTGGCAACGACTGTTTCGGATATCTATCTTAAACTGACCGACGGTAATTTCGATCTTGCTGCCCTAAACCCCGATATCGTAAATATAGAATTTTACGATACGGATAAAACCACTTTGTTGAAAACCGAATGGGTAATAAGAGGCAGCGTAAACTACGTTCATACTTTTGAAACCGACAGCGAAGGCTATACGAGAATGGTTGATACTTGGGCTTACGTCGAAGGCAGCGAAAATAAAGTTTACGCCGCAAAAGCCGTTTACGTAAGGAATCAAACGACGATCGGCAGTGATGTTTCCCTTCTTGCGACGAACAAGTATGCGCGCGTAGATTCCGAAGGTAAAATTACGTTCAAAATAAGAATTGCTCAAACCGGTTGGACGGGGTTAAACATTATTTTGGGTAACGGCAGTTACGTCGGTGTAAGAGGCGGACTTTCTTCAAACGGAACGGAATGGCTGACGGTAACGATTGACACGTCGAACGGCGACGTCGTTATCTTAAATGCGAGCGGTAATAGTCTGACTCTCGATACGGTGGCGCACAAAGACGAAGCGACGACTATAGATAATATAGCCGTGAACGTAAGCGCAGCCGCATTCGATATTTCCGTAGTTGCGTAAACAAACTAAAATTTCATTCGAAAGGCGGGGGAAGATTTTCCCGCCTTTCGGGATATATAAACGATTAAACGAATATGAAAAAAGATTTTATATGGGGCGTCGCGACGGCGGCGTATCAGATTGAAGGCGCAGAAAACGAGGGCGGCAGAGGCAAAAGCATTTGGGACGGAGAATTTACCAAAGGCAGAGTTTTGGGCGATATGAACGGCAAAACGGCGTGCGACCACTATCATAGGTATAAAGAAGACGTTGCGTTGCTTAAAAATCTGGGTATCAAAAATTACAGGTTTTCGGTCAGTTGGTCTCGGATAATGCCGAACGGTAAAGGCGAAATCAATCCCGAAGGCGTAGCGTTTTACTCGAATCTGGCAGACGAACTCTTAAAGGCGGGCATTACCCCTTGGGTTACGATTTTCCACTGGGATTTGCCGAGGGCTTTATTCGAAGAAGGCGGCTTTCTGAACGATAAAATAAGCGATTATTTTGCCGATTACGCTAAAACGGTAGTCGAAATTTTCGGCGACAGAGTAAAAAATTATTTCATTTTCAACGAACCGCAGGTATTCGTCGAAGACGGACATTTTACGGGCGCGCACGCTCCGTTTTTGCGGCTTTCGAGAAGCGACGTGTTTAAGGTCGCGCATAACGTGCTTTTATCCATAGGTAAAGCGGAAAAGGTTATGAGAAAAACGGCGAAAATCGAACTCGATATCGGTTGTTCGCCTTGTTTTACGCCTATGATACCAAAGCGGAAAGAGGACGCGGAACTTGCGTTAAAATACAATTTTACGCCCAACGGGGAATTTTACGACGGGTGCTTTTTTACGGACGCGCTTATAAAAGGCGAGTTTACCGAAGAGTATAAAAAGTGGTTTGCCGAATACGGGTATAGCCCGTCGAAAGAAGATATGAATATTATCAAAAGCGATTTCGACTTTTTCGGCGTGAACTTTTATCGCGGGTTTTACGTCGAAAACACGGACGACGGCATGAAAAAGATATTCTTTACCCCGAACGATAAAATTACCGCGATGAACTGGCCCGTAACTCCCGAAGGGGTAGAATATTTAGTAAAGTATTACTACGAAAGATACGGGTTGCCGATACTTTTTGCGGAAAACGGAGTGGCGATTACCGAATGGAAAACTCTTGAAGGAGTAATCCCCGACGATATGCGTATAGATTATATTCGTCGGCACTTGACGGAGATTAAAAAGGTTGCTGAAAAATATCCCGTAACGGGCTATTTTTACTGGTCGTTTATAGATAATTTCGAATGGACGGCAGGGTATACGAAACGTTTCGGACTCGTTTACGTCGACTACGAAACGCTTGAAAGAACGCCTAAAAAGAGCGCGTACTGGTATAAAAAAGTTATCGAAACCAACGGCGAAGATTTGTCGTCGAACGGCTGAATAACGCCGCGGAAGAAAATAAAACGAAAGGACGATTCGATTATGATATTTACTAAATATAAAGGAAATCCCATATTAAAACCGAACCCCGAAAACGAATGGGAAGAAAGGTGCGTGCTGAATCCTGCCGTAATCTACGACGACGAAAAGCAGGAATTCGTAATGCTTTACCGCGCGGCGGGCAACGACGTTCGCCACCAGATAAAACTCGGACTTGCGACGAGCAAAGACGGAATAAATTTCGTTCGCCGAAGCGATAAGCCCGTTTTCGAAGGGCATCACGACGATCCCGACGGCGGTTGCGTAGAAGATCCGCGGCTTATGAAAATAAACGGCGTATATTATCTCACTTACGCCGCGAGAGCGTACGCTCCCGGCAGATATTGGCTCGAACCGTACGTCGAAGGCGTAACGAAAGCGCCGAGATATCTCGACGAAACGGACTTTTTCTGCGACGGGTTGCCTTCGTTCGCGAACGAAAACATAACCGCGACCTATCTTGCCGCGACGAAAGATTTCAGGACTTTCAAAAAATTCGGCAGAATAACCGAAGCCGCGGTAGACGACCGCGACGCGTACCTGTTTCCCGAAAAAGTCGGCGAAAAATACGTAATGATTTCCCGACCGAAATTTAAGGACTGCGGCGTAACGATGCCGTCGATATGGATATCGTTCGGCGAAGATTTAATCGATTTCGGCAAGCCCGAACTTTTAATGACGGGCAAAGAATGGTGGGAACGTCAGCGCATGGGCGGCGGTACGCCACCGATAAAAACGGATAAAGGCTGGTTTATGCTTTACCACGGCGTAGACGAAAAGGGCGGCGGTGAGCAGGAGCCAAAAGAGGAAATCCAGGACGGGGCCCAGCAGGGGGAGGCGTAGCCTGCGCCGGAGGACCCGCATAAGGTCGTAGACCAGGCCCGCCCCCATGCCCAGGATCGCCGCCCCGGCAAAGGTAAGAGCCTGGTCCCACAGGTCGATGCCCATCCTACCGGAACAGCCGGGCAAAGAACCCGCCCCGGTCCCCGGCATCGTCCTCATAGGTAAGGGAGTCCACCGAGCCCTCCACCTTCAGGTCCCCGCCGTCCAGACTCAGCTTCTCGATATGCAGGTCCTCCCCCCGCACCACCAGGGAACCCTTGGAGGTGGACATGACGATGGTGGTTTCGTCAAAGCTCTCCCCCTCCTC
>USOJ01000158.1 GCA_900556195.1 uncultured Eubacteriales bacterium | reverse complement strand
TGTCTTCGCCTACGGCGCACAACTTGGTGGTCGTGCTTCCGCAATCGATACCGACGTAAACTTTGCCCTTGTAAGTCTTTATATCTCCCCTTTTTACCGAATACGCAGACTGTCTTTTTATAAACTCGTCGTATTCTTCGCGGGTTACGAATAACGGAGCGGTAACGTCGCCGACGACGCCGTCGCCGCACTTTTCTATCGTTGCCAGAAGATCGGATAATTTAGTCTGTTCAGCCGCTTTTCCGGCGTAATAAGCCGCGCCGAGCGCGACCGCATAACGGGCGTATTCGGGGAAAACCGCGTTTTCGTCGGAAAGTTTAAGCGTTTCTTTGAACGCCTTTTGAAGTCCTTTAAGGTAGAAAAGCGGACCTCCGAGAAAAAGCACTTTCCCGTCTATCTTTTTACCTCTCGCAAGCCCCGCGATCGTCTGCGTAACGACCGCTTTATAGATACTTGCCGCGACGTCTTCTTTTCTCGCGCCCTGATTAAGGAGCGGCTGTATATCCGATTTGGCGAAAACTCCGCAACGGGAAGCGATCGGATAAGCCTTTTCGGCTTTAAGCGACAATTTATCGAGTTCGTCCGCCGAAACGTTCAAAAGAGTCGCCATCTGGTCGATAAACGCGCCGGTCCCACCCGCGCAAGTGCCGTTCATACGCTCGTCAAGACCGCCGTTTTTGTCGATGAAAATCATCTTGGCGTCTTCGCCGCCGAGTTCGATAACGCAATTCACGCCCTTTTCTTTATATTTTACGACTTCGCCCTCGGCGTAGACTTCCTGCACGAAAGCAACGCCCGCTTCGGAAGCAAGCCCCAGCGCAGCCGAACCCGAAAGATCGGCTTTTACGGTTATATCGCCCTTTTCTTTAAGCAAATCTCCGAGCATAGCCACGGTCTTTTCTCTTACGGCGGAATTATGCCTTTCGTACCTCTCGTACAAAACGCTTTCTCCGTCGGTAAGTACGACCTTCGCCGTCGTCGAGCCTATATCTATACCCAAATCGTAAATCTTTTCGTTAGTCATATCGTAACGTATTTTATCACAACGACGAAAATAAATCAATCTCTCGTGCCGTTTGCCCGAACAATTAATTAATTTTTCATACATATTTACCGAAACGATAATTTTTTTCAATAAAAACGCTTGCGAAAACGGAATAAAAATATTAAAATATGCGCGTATGAAAAAGATACGCGCTTTTTTTGATAAATTGACCCGTCCTATAGATTTGACGACAGGCGTTCCGTGGAAGGTTTTGCTTCGCTACGGCGCGCCCATAATGCTCTCGTACTTCCTGCAACAAATCTACGTCCTGACGGACGCGATTATATGCGGGCAGGTTTTATCCGCCGAACAGGTCGCCGGAGTAAACGACACCTTTCCCCTCACCTTTTTCTTTTTACAATTCGCTTTCGGCTGCACCGCCGGTTTCGGAGTTATAACCGCCAAATGCGTGGGAGCGGGCGACGAAAAAGGAGCAAGACAATCGTTCGTTTCGCAAATATATCTTTCCGTCGTGATTTCCGTCATTCTGACGGTTATATCGATTTGCCTTTTGCCTGCTCTGCTCGGGATAATCAACGTTACTACGGCAAATAAAGTCGTCTACGATTCGGCGTATATTTATTGCCTTATCATTTTCGCCGGGATAATCACGCAGATGGGCTACAACTGCATTTGCGGAATACTTCGTTCTTACGGCGACTCCGTTACCCCTCTTATATTCCTTGCGATTTCGACGGCGTTGAACGTCGGTCTGGACGTATTGTTTTTATCCGTATTCGAAATGGGCCCCGCGGGGGCGGCTTTGGCTACGGTAATAACGCAGGCGCTCAGCGTAATCGGATGCTTCGTATTTACGCAAATAAAATACCCGTCTTTAAGGCTCAAAAAAGAAGATTTCAAATCGGGGTTAAAATCGCTTTGGGCGCACCTTAAACAGGGATTACCGCTCGGCTTACAGTTCTCGATACTTGCGATAGGCGTTATCATAATGCAAAGCGTTATCGTCAAATTCGACATCAAACCCGACGGAATAATGGTTGCGGGAACGCCCGCCCAGAACGGATTCGGAGCGGCAAGCAAACTATTCAACTTTTTAATTTCGTTCTATAACGGGCTCGGAGCGGCAATTCTCGGTTTCAACGCCCAGAATTACGGCAAAGGCAACTTCGACAATATCAGAAAAGGCGTTTTGCAGTCGCTCGTTTTGGTTGTTATACTATACGTTATCTGTCTTATATCCGCGCTTTTGCTAAGTATAAACGGCGCGTATCAATACGTGTTTATGAGTAAAGACAAGATAAACGCCGACACTATACGTTTCGGTAACGACTACGTTTTAGTCGCCTTTATCCCCTACTTTATTTTAGGATTTTTAATCGTTATAAGGAGCGCGGTTCAGGGCGTTTGCAAAGCGGGGTACGTTTTAGGCGCAGGCATTGCCGAATTGATTGCCCGTTCGTGTATATGCGCATTTTTGCCGATTATAATAAACGGCGGAGAAATCAACGCTTCGGCGTCGAGATGGGCGTATATAGCGACGTGCGCGGGCGACCCCGGCGCGTGGTTGTTCGCCTCGTTATTGTTACTTATACCCTTATTCAAAAACATACTCGCAAAAAAATATTGATTTTAATACGTAAGACAAACAGCCCGAGGAGCGAAAATATCGTTCCTCGGGCTGCTTTTTATTCTCGTTTAATCTTCAAGACCTATAAGGTAATCCGCCGTAACGTTGAAATAAACGGCTATCGATTTCAGATACGAAATTTTAGGCTCGTTTATTCCGTTTTCCCAATTAGAAATTGCGGCGTCGGTTGTTCCCAATTCTTTGGCAAGTTGTTTCATAGACAAACCTTTATCTTGCCTTAATTCTCTTAATCTCTGCGAAAATTCTATCATACCATTATTATACTAAGAAATCTTAACAATTTGCTTGACACTAAGTATTCTTAGTGATATAATTTACGCAAGAACTCTGGAGGAATTAAAAATGTTTTATTTAATCTTTTGCGCAGTACTGCTTGCCTTTGAAATTTTATCAGCACTTTTGTGTCTGCTACCTATAATTTCCGGAATATCAAGCAATACATATAATCTGACTTTATTGGATTTGGCACACATGGGAAATTACAGCGGCAATATACTTTTTATTGCTGCTTTTTCCTTGATAGTAATTGTACTTACAATTATTTTGCTCGCTGTAATTATTAAAAATTATAGATATAATTATTCATCAAATACATTGCTCTTTGTGTTTAATTTAATAACAACTTTTCTATCAATGCTACGTTTAATATTATTCATTGGTGTGTGTGTAAAAATCAATGCAGATATTCGGTACGAAGATGAAACAAAATATTATTATACTTGGACGACATCTGGGGTAATAGTTACAATTTTATTTGTTCTTAATTTTATCTTCATATATGTCCTTTCAATCCTCTTCCAGGAAAATCCTCACGCTGATCAATATACGATCATATATCTTTCAAAACTATAGCATACTTCATCTTATCAGGCAAATGTTAAAAGTTCGTGAAATCTGCCTGCATTCCCTTTTTGTTTATCATTGTTTTCTTGCTTTTTCCGTGTATACATATTAAAATTATGGAAACGTTATTTATAACGACTTTACATCATATATAAAGGAGATTATGTATTATGGGAAAAGGTAAATTATTCAAAGCCGCTGCTACGATCGCTGCGATCGGCGGTGTTTGCTATGTATTCC
>USOJ01000157.1 GCA_900556195.1 uncultured Eubacteriales bacterium | reverse complement strand
AGAACGCATATTTTTTGCGTATAAAAAAACAATATTTTCGAATAAATATTGACAAGTTTTTTGCGTTGTGATATGATATAAAAGGAAAATAAGTCGCGGATAGACAAAACGCGATTTACGCGAGGTTTTATGCAGGATTTCGGTTACATAGAAAGGTTTTCTCATCTCGGTTTCGGCATGTTCGTACACTTCGGACTTTATAGCGTAATAGGCAAAGGCGAGTGGTATCTTACGAGCAACCCGAATGCGGATATAAACAAATATAACGCCCTTATAAATAAGTTCAAGATAAAGAAGAACTGGGCGAAAGATCTTGTCGCCACGGCGAAAAACGCGGGTTGTAAATATATTACCCTTACCACCCGTCATCACGACGGATTTTCGCTTTACGACACGAAGGGGCTGAACGACTTCGACGCCCCTCATTCTGCCGCGGGCAGAGATCTGATTAAAGAGTTTGCCGACGAGTGCCATAAGGCGGGTATAGTTCCGTTTTTCTACCACACTTTGCTCGACTGGTATAATCCCGACTACAAAAACGACTTCCCGAAGTATATCGACTATCTCGATAAGAGCATAGAAATTCTTTGTACGTCTTACGGTAAAGTGGGCGGTTTCTGGTTTGACGGCATGTGGGATAAGCCCGACGCCGACTGGCAGGAAGACCGCATTTACGGCACTATAAGAAAATATCAACCCGAAGCGATGATTATCAACAACACGGGGTTGTCGGCTTGCGGAAAGACGGGGCATAAAGAAATTGACAGCGTTACTTTCGAACGCGGAAAACCCGCATACGTTGATAAGAGCGAGAAGCCTATCGCGGGCGAAATGTGTCAGGTACTCAACGACCATTGGGGCTACGCGAAAGAAGATTGCAATTATAAATCGGTAAAAGAACTTATCGAAAATCTTGCCGATTGCAGAAAATTCGGTTGCAATTTTCTGCTTAACACGGGCTTAAAGGGCAACGGCGACGTAAATTGCATTGACTATTGCCTGCTTAACGAAGTCGGCAAGTGGGTAAAGGTCAATAAAGAATTTATCTACGACGTAAAGCCCTGCGATCTGACCGCCGAAAACGCCGATATCGTTACCGACGGAAAGTACTATTACGCAATTATAAAAGACGTGCCTATGTCCGCCGACGTGAACGTCGCTTTGGGCGGAAACGTAAAATCGGTCAAAGTAAACGGCGTTATCGATAAAGCGGTATGGCTTGACAGCGGCAAACGCATTAAGATCAAAAAAGGCGATACCTTTGCGGCAGAGCCTTTCGCATACGGCAGAAGTTACTCCGTAAGAGTGGCTAAATTCACGCTTAAATAAAGATTATCCCGGAAGGGTGGTTTACCGCGAGATTAAATAAAAAATCCAAACGAAACATTATGATATACAAACTTTTTCCCGAATGTAAAGACTACGTCTGGGGCGGCGAAAGATTAAAAACCGAATACGGCAAGGTTACGGATAAAACGCCGTGCGCCGAGAGTTGGGAACTGTCTTTTCATAAAGACGGCTTGACTAAAATCGCGGACGGAAGAACTCTGCAAGAAGTCGTTACCAAAGACGATCTCGGTAAAAACTGCGAACGATTCAAGTTTTTTCCGATGCTCGTTAAGTTTATCGACGCGAAGCAAAATTTGTCCGTTCAGGTGCATCCGAGCGACGACTACGCGTTGAAATACGAAAATTCCTACGGTAAAACCGAGTGCTGGTATATCGTCGACGCGACCGACGGCGCGGGCATTTATTGCGGCTTCAAAAGAGATACGAACGAACAAGAATTTCTCGAATACTTAAATTGCGGCAAGGTCGAAGAACTTCTCAATTTTATTCCCGTAAAAAAAGGCGAATGTTATTTTATCGCTTCGGGTACGGTACACGCGATCGGCGCGGGCTGCCTTATATGCGAAGTTCAGCAAAACAGCAACCTGACGTATAGGGTTTACGACTATAATCGTCGCGGGGCGGACGGAAAACCCCGCGAACTCCATATCGACAAAGCCGTAAAAGTAATAAATTTCAAAAAATACGAACTCGTTTCGTTTGCCGACGTCGCTTCCGGCGTGGCGAAAACCATAGCCGAGTGCGACTACTTCCGTTTGAGAAAACTCGACTTGAAAGGCGGGTATTCCGCGGTAAACGCCGGCAGTTTTACCTGCGTAAACGTAGCGGAGGGGTCGGGTACGATAAACGGCGAAACTTTCAAAAAGGGCGACGGCTTTTTCGTTACGGCAGCGCAGAAATTTACTATCGCCGGTAACGCGACCGTTCTTTTGACGGACGTTCCGCCCGCAAAAGAATAAACTTTCGGTTATCGACGGGGCAGTGGCGAAAAAGGCGAAAAAAATACGGCAAATTCCGCTATTGAAAACGTTTGAAAAATAGGGTACAATCTATCGTGAAAAAGGCTTGCGGCGAGAAATTCGTCGTAGCGTTCAAATAAAAATCAAGAGAGGGCAAAAAAATGGCAAAATCAAGACTTATAGGGGATTATCCCGTAATCGGTATAAGACCGACCATCGACGGCAGACGCGGCAAGATTAAAGTTCGCGAAAGCCTCGAAGATCAGACTATGAACATGGCGAAGTCCGCGGCTAAACTTATCGAGGACAACGTATTTTATTCCAACGGCGAACACGTGAAAGTAATCATCGCCGACACGACTATCGGCAGAGTTGCCGAAGCCGCCGCCTGCGCGGATAAATTCAGAAAGGCGGGCGTAGACATTACGCTTACCGTTACGCCGTGCTGGTGCTACGGTGCCGAAACCATGGATATGGATCCTATGACCATCAAGGCGGTATGGGGCTTTAACGGAACGGAAAGACCGGGCGCGGTTTATCTTGCGTCGGTACTCGCTACCCATAACCAGAAAGGACTTCCCGCGTTCGGCATTTACGGACACGAAGTACAGGAAGCCGACGACACTTCTATCCCTGCCGACGTAAGCGAGAAGATTCTCCGCTTCGCGAGGGCGGCTGTCGCAGTCGCTACCATGAGGGGTAAATCTTACCTTCAGATCGGTTCGGTTACGATGGGTATCGGCGGCTCGATTATCAGCCCCGAATTTTTCGAAGAGTATCTCGGTATGAGAGTGGAATCGGTCGACGAAGTAGAAATCATCCGCAGAATGACCGAAGGTATTTACGACAGAACGGAATATAAAAAGGCTCTTGCCTGGGTTAAAGAAAAGTGCAGACCGGACTTCGATAAAAACCCCGTCGAAATGCAGAAAACTCCCGCTCAGAAAGAAAAAGACTGGGAATTTACCGCTAAAATGGCGTGCATTATAAAGGATTTGTTCAACGGCAACAAACGCCTTCCGAAGGGCAGAGAAGAAGAAATGGTCGGACACAACGCCATCGTCGGCGGCTTCCAGGGACAAAGACAGTGGACGGACTTTTATCCCAACTGCGATTTCCCCGAATCCATTCTCAACTCCTCGTTCGACTGGAACGGCGCGAGAGAGCCCTATATTTTAGGTACGGAAAACGATACGCTTAACGCTACGAGTATGCTGTTTATGAAACTCCTTACCGGCAGAGCGCAGATGTTCGCGGACGTAAGAACTTACTGGTCGGGCGACGCCGTAAAGAGAGTTACCGGCTACGAACTCGAAGGACGCGCGAAAGAAGCGGACGGTTTCATTCACCTTATCAATTCGGGCGCGTGCTGCGTTGACGCCTGCGGCGAAGTCAAAGACGAAAACGGCAACGCCGTCATGAAAAAGTGG
>USOJ01000156.1 GCA_900556195.1 uncultured Eubacteriales bacterium | reverse complement strand
GAACTCGAACTGGCTTCGTCGTTTTGCCCCGCGCCGATAATCGCCGTAACCGGCACTAACGGCAAAACGACCACTTGTACAATGATCGACGCCGTGCTTAAAAAGGCGAAATTAAACAGCGTGTTGTGCGGCAACGTCGGGACTCCGCTTTCGTTCGTCGAAAACGAATTGACCGACGACGACATCGTCGTCGTCGAAGCGTCGAGTTTTCAACTCGAAACGGTCAGGAGTTTTACGCCGCATATAGCGATAATCACGAATATTACGCCCGATCACCTGTCAAGGCATTACAATATGGACAATTACGTCTACGTCAAAAGCAAAATTCTGGCAAACCTGACCGAAACCGAATACGCGGTGCTTTGTTACGACGATCCTTTGGTCAGAAATCTCAACGAAAAAACGAGAGGGAAAGTCGTTTACTTTTCGACGAAAGAAGAAGTGAACGGCGCGTACGTTTCGGACGGTAAAATTTACTATAAAGGTAAATACATAACCGATTTGAACCTGCTCCCCATAAGCGGAGAACACAACACTTACAACGCGTTGGCGTGTCTTTGCGCGGCGATGATAATCGGCGTGCCCGTCGAAGATATCGTAGAAGCGTTCAAGAATTTCAAAGGCGTAAAACACAGAATCCAATTCGTGAAGTCGGTTGACGGGGTAGACTACTACAACGATTCGAAGGCAACAAACGTCGACGCTACCGTAAAAGCGGTCGCCACCATGACTAAACCTACGGTTTTAATCGTGGGCGGCAAGGATAAAGGTCTTGACTTCGGTTGTCTGTTCGACGGAATAAAAGGCAGTAACGTAAAAGCCGTAGTCGCCACTGGCGAAAGCGCGTTCCGTATCGCCGAAAGCGCGAAAAAAAGCGAATTCAAAAATATTTCTATGACCGAAGACTTCGACCTTGCCGTTTATCTCGCAAGCAAAACGGCAAAAAGCGGCGACGCCGTTCTTTTAAGCCCCGCTTGTTCGAGTTTCGATCGCTTTACCGACTTCGAACAACGCGGCGACGCGTTTATAAAACTCGTCGAGGAACTCGGTTATGACGAATAACGCCGTAAACGAATCCGTAAATCTGCGCCGTTCGGATAATAAAAGGAGAGGGGATATCCTTCTCCTTTTTTCGGTGATAGCGCTGTCTTTAATCGGGCTTGTATTCGTATATTCAGCAAGTCGATATAATTGCGAAGTCGCTTATAACGACAAATTTTATACGACTAAAAAACATTGCGTCGGGTTGCTCGGCGGGTTTGCCGCAATGACTTTCGGGGCTTTGTTCGATTACAGAAAATATAAAAAAATCGGCATTTTCGCCGTTGCGGCAGCGATAGTTATGCTCGCGCTCGTCTTTACTCCGTTGGGGTTTGAAAATTACGGCGCGAAAAGATGGATAAAACTTGCGGGAATTACGGTACAACCTTCCGAAATCGCAAAAATAAGTTACGTAATTTTTACCGCCGCGTATTTTTCGGAAAATCCGCAGCGAACCAAGACGTTTTTAGGCGTATTGCCCGTGATAGCGGTCGGCGGACTGTTTTGTTTTCTGATAATTTTAGAGCCGAATATGTCCATAACGGTTTGTTTCGGCGCGCTTATGTTACTTATGCTTTTCGTTTCGGGGGCGAAAGCGGGTATTTTGGCGTGTATAATCGTTCCCGCAGTGCTTGCCGTACCTCTGCTTATAATCGCCGAGCCTTACAGGTTGAACAGGTTGTCAGCGTTTCTTAACCCGTGGGCTTCGCCGAAAGGCGAAGGTTATCAACTTCTGCAATCGCTTTACGCATTGGGTTCGGGAGGATGGTTCGGCGTCGGAATATTTAATTCAAGGCAAAAATTCAGATTCCTGCCGTTTTCCGAAAGCGATTTTATACTTGCCGTAATCGGCGAAGAGATCGGTTTTGTCGGGCTTGCGGTTTTATTCGTATTGACAGCGTTTATCGTTTGGCGCGGTATAAGGGTTGCTTCTCGGTGTAAAGATTTTTTCGGTTTCATGCTTGCAGTCGGCATAACGGGCATATTCGGCGTGCAAACGCTCGTCAACGCGCTCGTCGTAACCGGTAGTATTCCGCCTACGGGGCTTCCTTTGCCGCTCGTGTCGGCAGGCAATACTTCTTTAATAGTATTTTTGTTCTCGTTCGGCGTGCTTTATAACGTGAGCCGAAATACGACCGACGGGTAATTATCACCTTTTATTCTTCGATTTTCATAGTATGCAATATATTTTGAAATCGGAGGATAAATGGATAGATTTATCGTACGCGGGGGAGAAAAACTCTACGGAAAACCGCAGATATGTTCGGCAAAAAATTCCGTATTGCCTATAATTTCGGCTACTATATTGTCGGAAGGCAAAACGAATATAGCCGATTGTCCGAAAATCAGCGACGTTGCGGTTATGAGCGAAATCGTTACTTCGCTCGGCGGCTTTGCGAGTTTTCGCGGGAGTTCGCTTTGTCTGGATACGCGCAACGTTTGCGAGTGGCGTATGCCGTGCGATCTTACTAAAAAAATAAGGGCTTCTCTTTTTACCGTCGGCGCGTTGCTTGCAAGATTCGGTTGCGCGTCGATATGCCGTTCGGGCGGTTGCAATATCGGCGAAAGACCGATAGACATACATATAGAAGCGTTCAGAACTCTCGGCGTAGACGTACGCGAGGGCGAAAACGTTACGTTTAAGCAAAATAAGACGGTCGGCGGAAAAGTCAGACTGCGTTATCCGAGCGTGGGTGCAACCGAAAGCGTAATGATGTTCGCGACGAAACTCAAAGGCGAAACGATAATCGAAAACGCCGCAGCCGAACCCGAAATAAAAGATCTTCAGAATTACCTCAATCTTCTCGGCGCGAAAGTGTCCGGGGCGGGTAGTTCGGTCGTGAAAATAGACGGCGGTTTTCCGTTAAAGACGGAAAGCGTCGAGTTTTTGCCGTCGAAAGACCGCATAGAAGCGGGAACTTTTTTGCTTTTGGGGGTCGCTTGCGGCGGCGAAATGGAGTTTTCTCGCGAAGATTTGAAAAACCTTGACGCAACTTTGAAAATTTTATCGAATAACGCTTGCAAAATACGACCGAAAAATGATAAAATAGTAAACGTAGAATTCCTTTCGCAAAAAAGCGGATTCGGTAAGGTAGACGCAATGCCCTATCCCGCTTTTCCGACCGATCTTCAACCGCAACTCGTAGCATGTTCGTGTTTTGCCGACGGCGTTACGGTTGTCGAAGACAAAGTTTTCCCCGACAGATTCGGTTACGTCAAAGAACTCGTAAAGACGGGCGCTAACGTAACGGTACGCGGCAATATGCGCGCGGTGGTCGGCGGTAAAGAATTATTCGGCGCGACTATGGATGCCTGCGATCTTCGCGGCGGAGCGGCTTTGCTTATAGCGGCGCTCGGCGCGAAAGGAAAATCGGAAATTCTTAACGTAAGACATATAGACAGGGGCTACTGCTCTTTGGAAAAAACTTTTCGCGCGCTCGGCGCGAACGTTGAAAGAGTAACCCTTTGACGGAGACGCTGATGAATAAGAAAGCAATTACGATAATAAGTACGATAGCCGTTTTTTTGTTGACGGTTGTCGCCGCTTTCGTATGGCTTTCGAGAACGAGATACGCCGACGTAACCGTAATCGGCGGAGAAATCGAAACGTCGGTCGGAGGTCTTGATTATTACGATTACGTCAATTCGCGTGTTTCGGGCAGATTTATAGGCAAATCGGTTTTCGAGATAAAAAAGTCGGAAGCGGAAAA
>USOJ01000155.1 GCA_900556195.1 uncultured Eubacteriales bacterium | reverse complement strand
GACTTATACACGAGCGTAACGGGCGAATATACGGTTGGACAGACTCTTGAAGACGGACGTAAAATCGTACGCGTATGGAATGAAGACAGTAAAATCTATCTTGCGAACAGCAATAAGAACGGTATAAAATTATACGTTTCGGGTTCCGTAAACGATAATAACGATTACGGCTTAAACAATACGGGAGACGGTCCGTTCCCGAATTCGCTTACTTTCAAAATTCCCGACGCTTCGTCTATAATTTTCGAAAAAGACTTCACCGTCAACGGATATTTCCGTATGTCGCCGAGTTGGAACGATAACAAAACTCTCGGCGGCGGCGTTGCAAGCCACGAAGTCGAAAGCGTACGTTTTGAAGGCAGCACGTTCAACGGTATCTGGATTCAGAACGGAGGTTTCGCTACGAGGAGTTTGACCTTGGACGGTTGTACGTTCAATAATTACGAAAACAAAAAATATCCGAATGATTCGAATCCTTTGTGGTTCTGCAATATCAATAGTTGCGATATAACAATAAAGAATTGCGAATTTAATGCGTCCCGCCCGATAAAGGTCGTTGAGCAAAGCGTATACGGCGCAGATGTAACAATCGAAAACAACACTTTCAATATGGGCTATGCAAACAGCGCGAACGAAAGCGGTAAGTTCAAAAATGCGGCGATTATGTTCTCTACGATTGCCACCGGCTCTACTCTCGGAAACGTAGTCGTTTCGGGTAATAAAGTCAACGGCGGCGTTGCCTTACTTACGTTCTTTAATCCCTCGCAGATAACCATGGCTGAAGGAGCGACGTTCGTCGTATCCGGCAACACGCTTGCAAGCGGAGTTAAGTTAAGCGTAGTATGGAAGAGCGCGACCGAATATCTTCCTACGTTCGTTGAAACGGCGTAAATAATAATTTTACGTAATTAAACCGCGGGGCGGAAAAGTCTTTACGACTTTTCCGCGGACTTTATTGCGTTTTTAGTTAATCCGGTATATGTCGCGACTGTTATTCCGTGCGTTTGTTTCGCCGCACGGCAAGTACAAACTTACCAAAAATCATCGACAATAGCGGCGTATTGGTTGCAAGCAAGTCTTGCGGCGTTAAGATATTTGATTTCCGATCGGTTCTTTCAGATCTTTTATTTTTTGCGTTGAAGTTATAATCATATATATCGCCAAAGCGATTACCACGACTATAACCATTCCGCCCGTTACGGCGTTCATAATCATCTTGAACGCCGTGTCGTTTCCGGAAAAATGCGATAACATTGCGGTCTGTAAACCGAACAGTGATACTGCGGCGGTTGCGAGAGTTATCGCTTTTGACGCCGAAAGTATGGGGCTGCCGATTTCTCTATACCGTACTACGTTTATAATTGCCATCGTCGCGATGTAAAACGTATACGTCGCGGAGGCGTAAATGACGAGCCCCGGATAATTGAAACTCGAATTTTTGATTACGGTCTGCGCCGCCATACCCGAAAGGGGAAGTGTTAAAATCAGCAAAAATATCCCCGATAAGCGATAACGCCCGTATTCGAATTTAATATCGTATTTTTCGCGGTCTTTCGAAACTCTGTCGTACGAGCGTATAAGGGTAAATCTTATAACGCTTAGTCCGATGTAGTATAAGGCAAGCGTTACGAACCACTTCGAGCCGTATATAAAGCCAGTTATAAGGCGAAATACGGCACATACGACGTCGACGCCCGCGCTTCGCCAGAGGGCGAAGCGGCCGCGAAAAACTTTATCCGTTCTGTAACGTTTGTATAAGCCGTAGATATTCATAAAATTTTATTCTTCTTCCGATTTTTTTGCAGGGCGAAACGCGCCCGCCTAGTATTCGTCTTTTTTAGCGCCGCTAAACGGCTCGTTTTTTACTTCTTCGTCGTTTGCTGCCGTTCAGAGTTGCTTTTCGTTCGTAAATATAAGTTTTATAGCCTGATAAACGTGTTTAACGTATACGAGTTCGACTTTACCGGCGAATTTTTGCATGCCGTCGCGGTTTTTGGCGGGCAGAACGATTTTTTTCGCGCCCAGCCTTACGCATTCCGCGACGCGTTTTTCGGCTTGCGTAACGCCTCTTACTTCGCCCGTCAGACCTATTTCGCCGAAAGCGCAGACTTCTTTCGGTACGGGTATATTGTTCGCTCCGCTTGCTAAGGCGAGCGCAACCGCAAGATCCGCAGCCGGCTCCGAGAGTTTTATTCCGCCCATTACGTTCACGTATACGTCGAGCGCGTAAAACGGCGTATACGCGCGTTTTTCCATAACGGCGAGCATTAAAAGCAGCCTGTTCATATCTATCCCTACCGGCATTCTTCTCGGAAGCCCGAAAGCGGTTTTGGAAAGTAGCGTCTGAATTTCTACCGCCATGCAGCGGTTGCCCGAAATCGTAGGGGTTACTATCGTACCGGGTTCGTTACCGCGTTCGTCGGAAACGAAAATACCGTCGTAGTCTTTAACCCCGCGTACGCCGTCTTCGCGCATTTCGAAAACGCCGACTTCCTGCGCCGAACCGAAACGGTTTTTGACCGCGCGCAGAAGTTTGTAGTTGTCCTGCGGTTGCCCCTCGAAATAGAGTACCGTGTCCATGATATGTTCGAGAACTTTCGGACCGGCAATCGCTCCGTCTTTCGTTACGTGCCCTATCACGAACACGGTCGTTTTGCCCGATTTTGCGAAACGCATAAGACGGGAAGCGCACTCTTTAATCTGCCCCACGCTGCCCGCCGAAGAATTCATCTCTTCGAGATAAACCGCCTGAATGGAGTCCACGATTAAAAAGTCGTATCCGTCGGCGCAGTCTAAAACGTTGTCGAGCGAGGTTTCGTTTATCACCATAAGTTCCGAAAAATCGCCTTTCAGCCTTTCGCATCTCATTCTTACCTGCGCGCGGCTCTCTTCCGCCGAAGCGTAAAGCACTTTGTATTTTTTCGAAAGGGTACACGCAACCTGCGTCATAAGGGTCGATTTGCCTATGCCGGGGTCGCCGCCGAGAAGTACGAGCGACGACGGTACTATTCCGCCGCCGAGCACGGTGTCGAGTTCGTCTACGCCCGAATTTATTCTTACGGTCTTTTCCGCCGCCACGTCGCCCAGTCTTACGGGGCGTTCGTAGTTTCTCTGCGTTTGTTTTTTGTCGTTTTGCGTTGCGGTTTCGATAAGTTCTTCGGTTATCGAGCCGAAAGTGCCGCAGGACGGACATCTTCCGAGCCAGCCGGGCGTTACCGCGCCGCATTCCGAGCATACGTATCTGCTCGTCGTTTTGTTTTTTGCCATACGTTTTTCCTATGATTTTATAAATGTTTACACGCTCCGCGGGGCTTCGCATTGCCCGGGATGACGTTTTTAACCCGTCGTTGCGGATTTATCGGGTGATTTTCTCCGTTAAACAGTAGGCCGATACCGCTATGCCTTCTTCTCTTCCTACCGTGCCTATTCCTTCGAGGGTGGTGCAGGTTATTCCTACGCGGTCGGGCGTTACGCCGCAAAGCGAAGCGAGATTTTCCGTCATCGCTTTTACGAACGGCGATAACTTCGGTTTTTGCGCCATTATTACCGCGCTTACGTTTACTATTTTATATCCGTTTTCTTCGAGCATTTCTTTTACCTTATCGAATAATATAACGCTCGAAACGCCTTTATACTTTTCGTCGGTGTCGGGGAAGTGCTTGCCTATATCGCCCAGCGACGCAGAAGACAAAAGCGCGTCCGAAACCGCGTGAAGAAGTACGTCCGCGTCGCTGTGTCCGAGTAAGCCTTTGTCGTTCGG
>USOJ01000154.1 GCA_900556195.1 uncultured Eubacteriales bacterium | reverse complement strand
GTATTTCGTCGAAGAGTTTACGCAAACTCATTCCGCGTAAATTGTTCTTCGCGTACCGCTTGAAATTCATGAGTTCTATGCTGCCCTTGCCCTCGGTGGAAGCGAGCGGCAGGCGGGATATGAGTTCGCTGCGGATTTGTTCTCTGCAAGTTAGCGAATATTCGTCGAGCAG
This sequence comes from uncultured Eubacteriales bacterium, assembly GCA_900556195.1. Lineage (GTDB taxonomy): Bacteria > Bacillota > Clostridia > Christensenellales > Borkfalkiaceae > UBA10281. The sequence continues at coordinate 3,594 of USOJ01000154.1, read as the reverse complement.
AAGCCTTAACGATTCGGTGTTTTCTTCCTGCAACGCCGCCGAGAACCGCGCAAGCACGGGGTCGGTGGAAATCGTCGTTTTAAGGAAGTTTTCGTACACGTTCTTTTCAAAACCCGCTATCACGTTTTCGGGGGTCAGATCGCCGTTTTCGAGAGAATCGGTTACGAAAGTAAGCCCTTCTTTTTCGAGCGCGGCGGCTTCGGAGCGGTACGCGCACCAGTTGGCGAGCATATCGACGTTTTCGATGAGTGCCCCCGCCCTTGCGGCGTAGCCGTCCAAAACGTCGTCTTCGGGAAGTTTACCGGAATCGGCTTTAATCGTCTTATTAAAGGCTTTTTCAGCGGCGTAGAAACCTTTGAGCGAGGTTAAAAGTCCGCTAAGGACGGGCGCGGTAAAGCCGCTTTTAGCCGCTATGCAGGTACTGTTGAAACCGTCGGCGTTATAGTCGAGAAAGACTTCCGCCGCCGTATCGTGAAGTTTATATAACGGCGCGAGAAATTTCTTTCTTCCGTCGCCGAAATCGATTTTGCCGAAAGCAGACGTGAATTTATCCGACAATTTCGTATTCGCCTTTATCTCGTCCCGGTCTTCGTAAATAGCAGACAAAAGTTCGAGCGACGGAAGATAAGAATCTTCGGTAAATTTGTTTATCGCGGTTTTCGCAAGACGTTTTATTACGGACTGAACGACGGCGTTTTCGGTAATTTCGCCTTCGCTTTCTATCGCCCGCGAGAGTTCTTCTTTTTCGCCCTTTTTAAGTTCGATTAACTTATCGAAAGAACGGTAATATTTTTTAAGGTTCGCGTCCAGACGGCGGTTTGCGTTATAAAACGCCTGAAAACTCTCTTCGTCCGCGCTGAAATATTCGTCTAAATCGCCGCCCGACAAGTCTTTTGCGATCGATTCGAGAAGCGTAAGTTTTTTACGGGTAAGCCGCGTGATTCTCTGCCTGTAAAGGTCTAAAAACAACGCGATATAACTCTTTAAGTGCTTGATTTCGGCGATTATAACTTCCGCCGAACAGTAAACCGCATTCTTTACGTCGGCGTTGTAGTCGGTAAGACGAACGCTTGAAAAGGGCGAGTTATACACGCCGCCGCATTCCCTTGCCGAAACCGACGCGCGGCGGATCATGTTTTCGTAGCGTTCTACTTTTTCTTTGGTAAGTTTGTCGTAGAAAACGCTTTCGATGTTCATTACGTCGGGCGCTTGCGCGTTTTCGTTGCAGATAAGCATGGCTTCGTAGACGGAAACGCCCAGCCTGCGTTTTTTATGCAGAGCCGAAAGCGGGTCGCCGAGCGATTTTTTGAGTTCGGTTATCCTTTCCGCCTGCCCTTCTACCGACGACTTATCCTGCGTACCGGCAAGCGCGAGAGTCGACGTGAGTTTTTGCAACACGTCGGATTTGTTGGTTTTGTCGGAGTGAAGTTCCAGACAGAAATCGCCCACGCCGAGCATATCGAGCCTTTTTTTGACGACCGACAACGCCGCCTGTTTTTCGGCGACGAAAAGTACCCTTTTGCCGTCGTGCAGGGCGTTGCAGATGATATTCGTTATCGTCTGACTTTTACCCGTTCCCGGAGGACCGTGCAGAACGAAAGTCTTGCCGAGTTTGGACGTTTCTATCGCTTCCCACTGCGAAGAGTCAGCCCATATCGGCATAAGCACTTCGGCAGGCGAAGTTTCGTCTTCGGTTTTTTCCGCCGTTTCGTCTTCCTTTTTGGTTAAAGGCTTATTCGCGAGCATAGCCGCGACGAGTTTGTTCTTTGAAAATTCGCCTATGTTTTTGCGGAGATCTTTCCACATTTTGTAGCGCGAAAAGCCGAAAGTGGACAGAAACACGTCGTCGGTAACCGTCCAACTCTTCATGCCCGCGACTTCCATTCTGACCATTGCGAGCACTTCGGAAATTTTAAGGCTCTGAAGGTTGCCGTCGAGTCCGCGCACGTCTATGTCGTATTCGCGTTTGAGATATTCGAGCAGCGTGGAGTTCACCGAACATTCTTCGTCGCCCGCTTTGATTTCGTAGCCCTGTCTGCCCTTGCCGACTTTGAGTTCTACGGGTTGAAGCACGAGCGGAGCGTATTTTTCCGCGCCGTCTTCGCCGAATTTAAGCATACCGAACGCGAGATAGAGTATCTTGCTGCCCGATTCTTCGTCGGATTCTTTATTCTTTTTATAGAGTTTATACAGGACGTCGGAAAGTTGCTCTTCGTTTTCGGCAACGCGTAAAATCCCGCCCGAAGCGTCTTCGGCGAGAAGTTCTTTGACCGCTTTCAAGTCTTTGCCGAGCCCGAACGGAGTTTTTCTTCCGCTTAAATCGACGCTTGCAGAGTTTATAGGCAGAATACGCAGCGTTTCGCCCGACTGTATTACCGAAAAAGTCGCGTCTGCGTCGGCGGAAGCGATCTGTACGGAATTATACAGCGGTCTGAAATTGAGAAGCGCGTTTTTCATCGTGAGATCGAGCAGCCGTCTTTCCCACTGTTTATCTCTGGTCTGTCTGCCCTCTAAATTGAGTTTGATTTTAAGCAGCAGATCTTTCGGCGCGGCGTCGGGCGAAGTTTCTTCTTCGGAAAGTATCTCGTAGCCTTTTATCGTCTTGTTTCTCGTCGGCATCGGGGTTATGCGGTTGAGCCTTGCCCGTTTTATATCGAGAACGCGTTCGTAAACGCCCGTATCGAGTTTGACCGCGAAGTGGTTTTCCGAAACCGAATACGCCGCCGTTTTATCCGAAAAGATATCGTCTATATCGAAACAACTTATGCCGTTTATCCCTTCCGAAACGTACTGAGCAAGCCTTGCGGTATCGTCGGAAATTATTTCGGGCTGGCAGGTTTCGTACAGCCACACGCCGCAGGTGATCTCTTTTTCTCCGTAAACGAGTACGGGGTTAAGCCCCGCGCTTTCGAGTACCGAAGCCACGAAAACGGCTGCCTCTATCGTGGTCGCCGCGCGTTCGCCGAGTATTCTCGTACCGCCGCCCGCTTCGACCGGCGAAGAGATATCGCAGTCTTTTTTGGTAAGCCCGTAACGGCGAAGAACGGTGTAAAGCGAAGCGATTACCCGCCTGACGGCGTTTTTGTCGTTTGCGTCGTAGCCGCCGAATTCTCCGCTCACTTTCCAGTTTTTAAGTTGAGCGGACATCTCGGTTTTAATTCTCGAACAGTCGGCGAGTTTGGGGCGAACGAACGCCGCGAGCGTATCTTCTCTTCCGCCCACGCCCTGCCAATACTCGAACGGCAACGCGGTAACGGTAACCGAGATTGAAGCCGTTTCTTTATCGCCGTGATAGAGTTTTACGGTAACGGTTTCTTCTTTTATCTCGCTTAACGCCGCAAAGTAAAGGGGCGAGACCGCGTCCGACGCGTCAACTTCCACGCTGCTTTCGAAGGGTATTTCGTCTATCTTTTTAACGAAGTCTTTTATAAGTCCGTTTTCGTTAAGTATTTTAACCGTAAAATCGGTAAGCGAATCGGCGCCCTCGTTGTTTACCCTTATCGAAGTAAACAGCGAAGCGCGGGTATAACAATCGACGAACGAAGCGTATTTTACCGCTTCCGCCGTCAACGTTACTCTTTCTTCGTATTTTTT
>USOJ01000153.1 GCA_900556195.1 uncultured Eubacteriales bacterium | reverse complement strand
ATTTATAAGTTTGGTAAGTACTTTATTGCCGTATATAGGATCGGGCAGTACGTCCCTTTTGGGTACGTTACCTCTTCTTGGCATGTTAATGTCCTCCTTTTAATTATTGTCTTGGGTCTTTAACCCGTGTCTGCTATCGCTCTTAAACCTTTGCTTTTGCTCGGGGAGCGAATCTTCCGACGAATAGTATTTTCGTCGTACTGCCTACCATTGCGGGGGTTATAGGGTATATTCCGCTATAAGTAGGAATTTCGTCGCTTTGACGCGACCGTATTTTGCGTTAAAGCCTTAATTATTTAGGACGTTTAGCGCCGTATTTGCTTCTTGCCTGTTTTCTCTTCGCTACGCCTGCGGTATCGAGAGTACCACGAATAATGTGATATCTTACGCCGGGCAAATCTCTGACCCTGCCGCCGCGGATAAGAACGGAACTGTGTTCCTGAAGGTTATGACCTTCGCCGGGAATATAAACCGTACCTTCCTGCTTGTTGGTCAAACGAACTCTTGCGATTTTACGAAGCGCGGAGTTAGGCTTCTTGGGAGAAGTGGTGGTAACCGAAAGGCATACGCCGCGCTTTTGCGGGCAGTTACCCATGATCGGAGCCTTGCTCTTTTCTCTCGCCGTTACTCTTCCGCTTTTGATGAGTTGGTTGATGGTTGGCATTTTTACCTCCTTATAGTAATCGGAATATTCTAAAAACGGACCCTAAACCGTTAAAAGAAGCGTGATTTCGGTTTTTACGCCGCCGTTTTTACGCCGTCAGGGCATAATTTAGGCATAGTGGCACAAATACCGTAAGCATATTTTAACAGATAAAAAACTTCCCGTCAACTTATTTTAACCGATTTTCGCCGTTTTGAAAAGAAAATTATCAAAATATTTGATATCTACGGAAAATCGAACCTCTTTTTATTTCGTTAAACGTAAAAGCGAGCCGAAACGCAAGAAAAAATCTTGCGTTTCGGCTCGATACCGGTATATACGCTCCGCGGGAAACCACACTCATCCGACACGCTTGCGCGTGCCACCTTCCCTGCAAGGGAAGGCAAGGGAAAGTACGTCATTGCGAGTGAAACGAAGCAATCCCGAAGATTGGTGTACGAATCACTATACAATCCGCTCCGACCTTTATTGCGGGGATTGCCACAGTCGCTTTGCTCCTTCGCAATGACATGTCAGAATTCGCTTCGGGATTGCCGCGACCCGCAAGGTGTCTTGCAACGACGCGATTATTTACCCTTACCTGGCAAAGCAAGAAGAAATCGCGAGAGTAAGTCGGGCGTAGTCGCTTTTTACTTTTTCGAAAAGCGGCGGCGCGCCGTCGAAAGTACGGTTTCTTAAATCTTCGGTCAAAACGGAAGCGGATTCGCCCAAATCGGAAAAGCCCAGATTTTTCGCTACGCCTTTAAGCGTATGCGCCGCTCTGAAAGCCGCTTCTTCGTCGCCCGCTTCGAACGCCTTTTCAAGCAGACTGAAACTATCGTCGGACAAAAATCGCTCCGCAAGGCGGTTTACGAGTTCTTCCGAGCCGAGCCTTTTAAGCGTTTCGTCGTAACTGCCGCCGCATTCGGCGTAAACTTCTCTAATAGTCAAAATCTATTACCCCCCCCGACTTTTCAATCAATCGGACGATACAATTTACTAATTTCGTCGCGTCGATCGGTTTTGCGATATGGGCGTTCATACCCGCCATGCGGGCGTTTTCGACGTCGTCGGCGAACGCGCTTGCCGTCATCGCAATAATCGGAACGACGTCGGCGTCTTTTCTGTCGAGTTTTCTTATCTCGCGCGTGGCGGTAAGACCGTCGACTTCGGGCATCATTACGTCCATTAAAACCGCGTCTATTTCGCCCACTTTACTCTTTTCGAAAATATCTATCGCTTCTTTACCGTCGGTCGCCCTTATTACGTTCGCGCCCGCGACTTTAAGCATAAATTCGACGATTTCATAGTTTAAGTCGTTATCTTCGGCAACGAGAATATTATAGCCTTTCAGGCGATCGCCTTCATCCGGTTCGGGTGAAGTTTCGATTTTTTTCGGGGGTTCTACGATTTTGAAAGTCGCAACCAGCGTGAAAACGGTGCCTTCGCCGACTTTGCTGTCTACCGTAAGTTTCCAACCCGCCCTGTCTACGATTTTTTTAACGATGGCAAGTCCTAATCCGACGCCTTCGAGAGTCTTGCCGGCGTCCCTGTTTTCACGCTCGAACGGTTCGTACATTTTCCGCAAAAATTCTTCGCTCATGCCGATACCCGTATCTTCGCAGACGAACTTATAGGTCGCGTTTTTATCGTCGCAGCCGATTTCGTCGCACGATACCGTTACTTTCCCGTTGGGTTTATTGTATTTTATCGCGTTTACGACGATATTGGTTATAACCCTTTTTAACTGAACCTTGCCGCCGAACAGGTGGTCGTGAGTTATCGTCCTTTCCTTAATTTGCGTTATACCCGCCTCTTTCGCCTGTATCCCCGTGAAAGTCGCCACCTCGGTCAAAAGCGCGGTCATATCGAAAATCTCGTCTTTCCAGTCCGGTTCGGTAGTGGTGAGTTTATTCATATCGAGAATATTGTTTACGAGATCGAGCAGGTATTCGGACGTAGCCCAGATTTTATCCCTGCACTCCTTTTGTTTGTCGACGTCGTCGTAATAGTATTCGCCGATTTTAACCATTCCGCGAATACCGTTTATGGGCGTTCTTATATCGTGGCTCATACGCCGCAAGAAGTCGGTTTTCGCCTCGTTCGCCTTTATCGCTTCGCGGGCGAGTTTTTCGTTTTCTATGCGGTACGCTTCGTCTTTTTTCTCCTGCTCTCTACGTTTTTTGCCGAGTATGCTGTACCTTACGATAACTACTATACCCGCCATTATAAGGTATACGAGCGCGAGATAAGGCAGAATTATCGAACGCCTTGCGAACACCGCGCTGTCGTTCAGATAGGCGTAAACGACAAAGTTTTTGCCTTTGACGCGTATTCCGTAATAAGTTCCGCCGCCGTCGTCGACGCGGGCTATTTTAGAGTCGGATATCGTTCTCATTTTTTTAACGACGGGACATTCGGAAGCGGATATTCCCGCGTAACTGCCGACGTTTGAAGCGACTACGTTCTCGCCGTCGGTAACGACTACGACGCCGTTATTATCGAACACGTAGCCGTCTAAAAGGGTCTTGATAGACACCCTTATATCGTCGACTTCGTCTATCGGATAGCGGGCGTAACAAAGCACCGCGCCGTTTCCGTCGCTTCTGGCGACCATGGCGTAGTCGTAATAACACTTTCCGTCGGACAATCTTTCGACGTAACTTTTATTTATATCCCGATAAACGTCGTTGAACGATTCTATCTGCGTCTGCCACGATTTCTCTTCGTCGGCGGTCGCGGAATTTACGAAATTTACGACTATATCGCCGTTTTTATCGGTAACGAGTACGCCCGTAAGTCTTTTTGATTCGACGAACGTTTTCAGCGTTTCTTTTATCGTTTCGGTTTCGGCGGAATAATCGATTTTTTCGCGCAGTTCGAAAGCCTTATCGGAAATTTCGACTATCGTCTTGGCGGTTTCTTCGGACGAAATCTCTTCGTAGATAAGACATTGTTTTCTTACGTACGAAGCGACTTTGTTCATCTGATTTTCCGCCGCCTTTTTATCTACCGAAGTAACGATTAAAGCGACGAAAACGGCGATTATTATACCTACCAGCAGAAACGAAGCGATATATACGAGCCCGTATTTTGTTTCTTTACTTCTGTTACTCATCGTTCCACCGCCAG
>USOJ01000152.1 GCA_900556195.1 uncultured Eubacteriales bacterium | reverse complement strand
ACTCGAAGAAGCCGAAATAGTCGGCGAAAGCGCGGGCGGTAAGGTTAAAGTTACCGTAAACGGCAAAAAAGTAGTTTCCGCTATTTCTATCGACCCCGAAATCGTAGACGTAGACGATATCGAAATGCTCGAAGATCTCCTTATGGCTGCGCTCAACAACGCGTATACCGAAGCGGATGAAATGCACGACGAAAAGATGGGTGCGTTCGGCGGCGCGGGCGGAATGTTCTGAGATGGCAGTCTTTATAGAACCGATAGGCAAACTCGTAAACCAGTTTGCCAAGTTGCCGGGCGTGGGTACGAAAACCGCGCTCCGCTACGCGTATAAAATCATAAACATGACCGAAGCCGAAGCCGAAGAGTTCGCGGCTGCGGTGGTGAACGCTAAAAAAAGCGTGCATTACTGCAAAATCTGCGGCAACTTTACGGATAAAGACGTGTGCGATATCTGCTCTTCGCGCGACCACGCGGTCATTTGCGTGGTAAAAGAGCCGAAAGACGTCATGGCAATGGAAAAAGCGCACGAATTCAAGGGCGTTTATCACGTTTTGCACGGTACGATAAGCCCTATGGAAGGCGTTACTCCAAACGATATACGCATTAAAGAACTTTTGCAGCGTATTTCGGAAGGCGACGTAAAAGAGGTCATTATGGCGACTAACCCTGACGTCGAGGGCGAAGCGACGGCTATGTATATTTCGTCGCTTATAAAGCCGCTCGGAATAAAGGTAACGCGGCTCGCGCACGGTATTCCTATCGGCGGCGAGTTGGAATACGCCGACGAAGTTACGATTTCGCGCGCTCTTCTCGACAGAAAAGAATTGTGATTTTTATCGCGGCGAAGTTTTCGCAAATCGGTAAGCCGTCGTCAAAAATCGGCACAAAAACGATAGCGCGTAAACCGCGAAAAAATAAAATCGAAAAGTACCGATAAAAAGTTGACCTTAACGAAAAAATATGCTAATATGTATAGGCTGACGTTTCTCGTCGGCATAATATTCGGTTGGAGAAATACCCAAGAGGCCGAAGGGGCTCCCCTGCTAAGGGAGTAGTATGGGATAACCGTAGCGAGGGTTCAAATCCCTCTTTCTCCGCCACAGGGAGTCGCGTTTGAACACGCGGCTCTTTTACTTTTGCTTAAAAGGCGTTGCAGGTATCGTTTTTCAAACAAAACGATATCAAATAAAGCATTCAGACCATTATCTTACGCAGAAACGCGATGCTCATGGCAACTTTATAAAACAGTAGTAGAGATTTTTTATGAAATAAGATTTTTATATAAAAATGCCTCATTGACCAATATGGTCAATGAGGCATTTTTCTCATACTGTTGAGGCGGAGGGTTTATTGTCATTACGGCAATCTATCAAAAACACACTTTCGCCTAGTAAATTTTTTGTATTAGTTTTCGAGAGCATTTTTTCTACAATTTCAAGCTCTCCTTGTGAAAAGTAAAAAATAGCATAAAGGCTGTTACTACATTGATTCGCTTGTTCATATATTTTTACTTGATCAAATAGATGCGATAAGTTTGGATTGCTTGCCAATTTAAATTCAACTATGTTTTTTTCTTTTGATCCGTATGATACTTTAACATCAAGCTCCCCACGTCCGTTATTGGTTTCATAATTTACATCAAATTTAGAGTCGTACCAAACAAAACGGAATAATCTTTGCAGATCGTCCTCCTTTGATATCTTTTGACCATTATAATACAGATTTTTATAACCATCACATTCTTCAATAATATGTTTAAACCATATTAATCGTTGTTTGGCTTCGTCTCGAGCAGAAAGGGCGAAATCTCTCGATGGTGCATATTTTTTGTATAACTCTACTAAGACCTTTGATGCACTATAAAATTTGACAGTTTGTTCTAATATTTCTTCTTCTGCTTCAGAATTTACTAAATCTTTCTCTTGCTCTTTGATTAAAATACGGTTATCGGAAACGAGTTATATTATTCTTCCAAGGCTCTTTTAGGCTCGGCAATCAAGAAATATGCCGACGGCGATTCGTGGGCTTCGGTATTTACCAACGTGGCTGGCGAATATCTCGTAAGCGACGGGCAATATCTGTATTACGCGAAAAATACGCTTATAGACACAAAAGACAGCAACGGCGTATACAGAATAAGTTTAAGCGGGGACGGCGCGCTTCCGCAAAGATTAGTCAAAAATAAAGCGGCGTATCTTGCGATAGTAGGAAACGATATTTATTATTCGAATTTAAGTGACGGCAAAAAACTTTATAAAGTTTCTAAAACGGCAAGCGAACTCGATAGCGGAATTAAAGTAAGAAGCGGCGATTTCGCGGACGAAAAAGTAGAATATATCGTAGCCGACGGCAACACGCTTTACTTTAATTCTACGAAAACCGTAGTCGCCGTAGGCGTTGCGGCTGCGATAAGAAAACTCGATTTAACTATGGGCAAAGAAGTCAAACTTACGACCGACTCGGGCAAATACCTTAACAAAATCGGTAATTATATCTATTACGTCAACGGCGATAAACTCACGAGCGAACTCTTCGGCGACGGAATTTATAAGATAAGCGTTTCGATTGCTTCCGATAATAATAACACGGGCGAAAAGGTATTGTCGATATCCGACGGAAACGGCTATTCTTCGCTCGCTTCCGACGGTACGAATTTATATTACTATAAACTCAACGACAAGCATTTTTATAAAAATTCGTTGAACGGTAACTCGGAAGAAGACCTTATGAAGAGTTTCGTTCCGCCCGAACCGGTAATGAAGACCGCATGCTACGCCGAAACGAAAGTATATAACGGCGAAGTTTACTTTATCAACCCGTACGGCGACGGTACGTTGTATAAATATAGTCTTGCTACTAAACGCGTAAACAAGGTTTTTGAAGACAGAGTTTCAAACGTATATTTCTATAACGGGTATATGTATTATTCTACTTGCGTGGCGACTAATTACGCGCTTTTCAGAATGAATCTGCAAACCAAGGAAAGCGAAAAAATCTCTTCCGACCGTTGCGATCATCTTATCTTTGACGGCGAAACGATATATTACGTAAAAGTCGGATCCGTGTGGAATAACTATATTTACAGTATGGGGCTTGACGGCAGCAATCCGACGAAATTGAACGACAAGTCGCAGTGGGTGGCAAGTTTCGAAAGGGTCGGCAACGCGTTTTATTACACGAGCAACCCGAAAGTGGGATATAAAAAGTTGTGCAAATATGATATAACGACGAATAAAGACGTCGATTTGGGTCAGAAAGCAAAATTCGTAGCGGTTGACGGCGATACTTTGTATTTTTACGATCACGACTTAAACGAGTTAAAATCGTGCGATGAAAACGGCAATAACGTTAAAACGCTCGTTACGGGTGTTGATATAAACGAAATTGTCGTAAATAACGGAAAAATCTATTATTCCGATATGAACGGGCAAACTTTCAACGTGTACGATATCGCAAGCGGAAAGACGACTAAAATCGCCGATACCTGCGCGGATGGTATAAGTATAGATAACGGCAAATTGTACTATATAGGAGCGGCTGTGTCGTACACGAACGACTATCCCGCGTTGTCGGATGGCGACGGCAGATTGTATTGTTACGACGGCAACAAGGTAACGAAACTCGCGTAAAAAGCGTAAATTAAAAGCGTGGCGGAGAAGTCTTTTCGGACTTCTCCGCCACGCTCGTTTATACGATTAAGTTAAATTTTGAATTTTTCGAATTTCAGTTTGGCGTAGTCGGGTAAACCGTTTTTGTAACGAATCTTCGGCTCGCCCTGAATAAGCGGCAACGCGTAAGCCGTAAACTTATCGTTAAGCCCGGTTCCGTCGGCGG
>USOJ01000151.1 GCA_900556195.1 uncultured Eubacteriales bacterium | reverse complement strand
ATATATCCGTTTTTGGCGGCGTTAATCGGATCGGCGTTTTCTTCGGAATATCTCTCTTCGAGTTCGGAAAGTTTATCTTCCCTTACTTCGCCGAAGGCAACCGAAGTCGCCGCGCCGTTAAACAAACCGATTTTGGCGTTTGCAAACGCGTACGCGTAACCGACGCCGAGCGATTTGGATGCGAACAACGTATATCCGAGCCCTACCGCCTTGCCGTATACTACGGAAAGTCTTTTCGCTCCGTTTAATATTTCGGAAAGCCCGTATATCTTTTTAAGTATGGTGGAGTTACTGGTTTCGAGGTCGGCTTTTATACCGAGAGTATTGACGAACGTAAGAAGGGGTAAACCGTTTCTGTTCGCATACGCGGCAAAGTCCGAGATTTTATCTATGACTTCGTTGGTCAATTCTACGCCGTTTTCCCCGCCTCCGAATACGATTGCGGCAACGCTCATTCCTCCTACTCTGCCTATACCCGTGCCGACTTCGGGACAAAACTCTTTGTTGAGTTCAATCATCTTTTTATCGTCGAAAACGGCTTTTATAAGGCATTTCGGGCAAGTCGCTTCGTTGAGCGATTCCGTTACGCGGTTGAAATCGTCGTCGGTGTCGGCAACGCTGCCGGAATATTCGGGTAATACCGAAAGAATATCCGCAATGGTCGCTTTTACCTCGGCTAAATCTTTTACGGCGAAAGTAGTAAGCGAATTTTTAGCCGACGCCTTTACGCCGGCAACGGCTTCGTCGGAAAGATTCTTTCCGTCTGCCGCAGAAATAACGAGCGGACTTGCGTAAGCCGCGCGCGAACCTTCGAGCATGAAGTTGTAGTCTGCGCCTGCCGCAAGAACCGCAAACGAACCGTAAAGTTTACCCAAAACAACGGAAAACTGCGGAACGAGCCCTTTCAGGTCGCAAGAAGACGCGATAACGTCGGCGATTCCTTCAAGTACGTTTACTCCTTCGCCGACCTGAACGCCGAGCGAATCGAAAAGATAAACGACGGGATATTCGGTTTCGTACGCTTTATCGAGACACTTTTTGATTTTAAGGCAATTTGCCCTGCTTACGCCGCCGGAAAGAACTTTGACGTTCTGAGCAACCACGTAAACGGGAACGCCGTCAATCGTCGCGTAACCCGTTACGACGCCCTCGCCTTGCGCGTCTTCGCCGTAAAAATCGTTGTGCGAAAAACTGTAAGCGTCAAGTTCGACGAAACTCTTGTCGTCGGTTAAAGAGGCAATCTTTTCCCTAATATCGCGACCGCAGTCCAATAGAGCCGCCCTGCGCGATTTAAGCAATTCGATTTTATCCATAAACTCCTCCATAATAACAATTGTATTACATCGTCTCTATTATATACTGAAAAGCATTTTTTTGCAAGAAAAAAGACGCTTGTTCTTCGCGTCTTTTTTTCGGTTTATTTGTATTATATTTCACTTGAAAATTTTTAACGATTTATTTTACGCCGACCGTACTTAAAAAGCGTTTGAACGCAAGCGTTCCCTGCTCGTCTTTTTTGAATACGGAAGTATTTTCGAGTATTTTTACGCAAGTGCGATTGATATAGTCTTTTACTATTCTTTCGGCTTCCGAACGTTCCGAAACGGACGGATGTTCGCTTAAAAGTCGTTTTATCATATCTCTATGTACGAATAACGGGTTTTCGGGCGTCATATCGTCGTAATCGAAAGACTTTTCTTTCGTCAAAACGTAAGTAATCTCTTCGATTTGTTTCTTAAGTCTGCCGGGCAAAATGTAAAGACCTACCGCTTCTATTATGCCTATACCCTCTTTTTTGATATTGTGATATTCGGGGTGAGCGTGGAATACTCCGTCGGGATATTCTTCGGTCGTGATATTGTTGCGAAGAATGATTTCAAGACAATATTTTCCGTCCGGCAATAACCTTACGAGCGGCGTACAGGTATTGTGTCTTTCGTCTGCGGTATTGATAATACCGACCTTTTCGTCCGAATACGCCTTCCATCCTTCGACGATTTCGGTACCGAGTTCACATATGGTGTTACGGTTATAGCCCGTCATTCTGATAGCGGAATTATACCAGTTAAGTATAGAAATTTCAATATCAGGGTATTTTTCAGCCGTGAGTTTATACAGCGGAGCCGCTTTGTGCATGGGCATTTCGTGCTTTCCGCCCTGATAATGCTCGTGATTGAGTATCGACCCGCCGACGATCGGCAAATCGGAATTGCTTCCTATGAAATAATTCGGAAAAAGATCGATAAAATCGAAAAGTTTGTTTATAGTTTCGCCCGTCATCTGCATAGGAACGTGTTTCTTGTTGAACACTATGCAATGCTCGTTGAAATACGCGTACGGAGAATACTGCATCATCCACTCCTGCCCGCCGAGAGTTACGCTTACCGCCCTTAAATTAGCGCGCGGAGGATGCGAATAGTTGCCGAAATACCCTTCGTTTTCTTTACACAAAGGGCAAGCGGGATATTTGTCCGTTTGCTTGGGCATTTTGGCAAGTTTCATTATGTCTTTGTTATCTTTTTCGGGCTTACTCAGATTTATAGTTATTTCGAGAACGTTATCCCCGTCTTTATAAGTCCAGCCGAGATTTCTCGAAATTGCGGTTTTCTGAACGTAATCGTTCATAACGCTTATTTTATAGAGATAATTACAGGCTTCCTGCGCGCCGAGTTTTTCGCGCATATAATTAAACGTCTGATTTATCGCCGACGGGCGCGGAGTTATAAGACCGAATATATACGCGGCGAAAAGAGTTGCCTGCGTATCGTCGGACGTTAAGCCGTTTTCAATCGCGTAATCTTTGATTTCGTTAAAAAAGACGTCGGGAACGGACATTTCTTTTACGTAACTTAAATCGGGTTCTCCCACGTAGGCGGAATCTATATGAAATTCCGCAAGCAAAGTATTTCTCGCGTATATAACGTCGAGATCGTCGAGATATAAAAATTCTTTGGCGTACGCGACGAGTTTTTCGACAAGTAATTTACCGTTTACCATTTTAACGCTCCGTATTGTTTTTATTTTGTAGAATATTCTAACACTTTCGCGGTTATTTTGCAATAAAAATTTTCCGCAAAAACATTATTTTCTTGCGGGCGGAAGGCTGCCGCCGTGTCTTTCGCCTTCTTTGTTAAGTTTTTTATCTTTAAGCGATAAACCTCTCTGCATTACGCCCGCGCCGTATTTATCCCTTAATTTACCGACCGTTTTCATTAAGTTAAGCCTTTTATCGTATTCTTTCCCTTTTTCGTCTATTTTTACTTGTTCGGCTTCGACGAAATCGAACACCGTTACCGAAAGACTCCTTACGGGATTTTTCCATTCGTAGTTATCGTTAAAAAGTTTCGTTGCGGCTTTGAAGAAATCGTCCGAAAGCGTGGACGGATACTCTAATCTGACCTGTTTTGCCATCCAGTTCAATTCGCTGTCGCGAACGCCGACCGAAATGCCCCTCGCCCTGCCGATATCGTAGCGTAAAAGCCGTTCCGAAACGCTTTCGCAAAGCGAAGAAAGCATAATCGCCGCGTCTTCCGCATTCGTCAGATCTCTGTAACACGTAACGCTGTTGCCTACCGATTTTATTTCGTCGTCTTCACCCGATTTGGTAACGGGCGAATTGTCTTCGCCGTTCGCGTAATGCCATAGATTTTCTCCGATTTTACCTAAATATTTTGAAACATAAGATAAATCGTTTTTCGCCAAATCGCCTATAGTTTTAACGCCTATTCTTTCTAATTTGTCAAGCGTGGAACGTCCTACGAAAAGTAAATCGCCGACGGGTAATTTCCAGACTGTATCTTTGTAATTGTCAGTCGAAATAACGGTCGTTCCGTCGGGCTTTTTCATATCGCTGCCGAGTTTCGCGAAAACTTTATTG
>USOJ01000150.1 GCA_900556195.1 uncultured Eubacteriales bacterium | reverse complement strand
CCCCTGCCGTACCAACTGCGTGTGTCCGCCGGGTGCCAAGCACAAATGCACCGAAAGAAGAGACATACCGGGAAGTGTGTCATTTGTACCATCGGTTGCCGGACTTATAATTGCCGGAGAAGTTATAAAAGATTTGTGCAGATAATATAAAAAAACATATTGACAAATATTATTTGCCGTGTTAGCTTGATAACAGACATTAATAAATCAAGGAGGTAGGAAATATGTTTACAAAAATAAGAATAAATGTCATTAACAATTACACAAAGAACAATACAGCCTGCCTCGGTGGATTATTCTAATTAATACAATATAATTATAAGTCCGAGAGTGATGCGCAGTCTGTATTGGCTGCGCTTTTATATTGCCATTTTATGGCAGATATGAACACTCCCGGACTTTTTTTGTGTGTTCTGCCGGGGATGGAAGAAGGAAGGAGAATATGGTGAAAAAGGTAAATAAAAACCCGCTGTGGCGTTATGCCGGCAGCAATTGGTGGCGGTATCTTATCGGTCTGACATCACTCGTGATGAGTGTATTGTTTGATATATGGTTTCCGCTGATAACGATGTCAATCGTTGATGATGTGATAATCGGCGGCGATATGCATATGCTTAAAATCGACTTGATATGTATACTGATTAACGGTTTCGGAAGGGCAGTTTCGCAATACCTCAAAGAATTTTTCTGCGATGTATCGGGATGCCGTGTTGCGAGTATGTCGAGAAAAAATCTCTTCAATCATATCCAGAAATTATCGAGGTCATATTTTAACCGCAATAATACCGGAGAACTCATGGCACGTGTTAAAGATGATGTGGACAAACTCTGGGATGTGTTTGGATTTGTCGGAATGTTATCCATAGAAGCCACAGGATATACGATCGGTGCGATCATTGCCATGGTAAGGCTTGACTGGAAGTTAAGCATAGTGCCGTTGATCACACTGCCGGTTATCGGAGTTATGGCGGTAAGACTTGAACGGAAATTAGGTAAAATATACGGAGACATAAGCGAGCAGAATGCCGTATTAAACACTGTCGTTCAGGAGAATCTCTCCGGAGTAAGGACGGTAAAGTCATTTGCCGGGGAGGAATATGAGCTGAAAAAATTCAGGAGCAGCAACAACAGATATTCCGAACTCAATGTCGACCAGGCAGTCATGATGGCAAAGTTTGACCCGTATATGGGATTTATTCCCAAAATAATGCAGCTTTTTGTACTGCTTCTGGGAGGACTTGCTGTAATAAAAGGCAATATGACACTCGGAGTTCTCACTGCATTTATACAATATGCCAACAATATCGTATGGCCTATGCAGAACATGGGATGGCTTACGAACTCACTTGCCGCCGGAATAGCCTCCAATAAGAAAATCAACAAAATTCTTGCTGAGGAGGCCGGGATAAAGGACGCGCCGGATGCAGTTAAAGATGCGGATCCTGACGGTGAAATTTCGTTCAATGACGTTTCGTTTTCAATGAACGGAAGAAAGATACTTGACGGTATTTCTTTTGAACTGCCGGTTGGAAAAACATTAGGAATCATGGGAGTCACCGGCTCCGGCAAAAGCACCATTGTTAATCTGATAGGACGTTTCTATGATGTGACGGGCGGAAGCATTACCATGGACGGCATCGACATAAGAAAACTTCCGCTTGAAGCGGTGCGCTCGCAGTCGGCAGTGGTTACGCAGGAAGTATTTCTTTTCTCCGATACGATTAAGGAAAATATAAAACTCGGACGAAAAGACAGCATGAGTGATGAGACGGTAAAAGAAGCACTTGAGATGGCACATGCATCGGAATTTGTGGATAAACTCACACTTGGAAGCGATACTGTAATCGGAGAGAGAGGCGTCGGATTGTCGGGCGGACAGAAACAAAGGGTGGCTATTGCGGGCGCGCTCGCCATCGACCCCGAAATTTTAATACTCGACGAAGCGACTTCCATGCTTGACCCAAAGGGCAGAAACGAAGTTATGTCCGTCGTTAAAGACCTTAATAAAAATCACGGTCTTACGGTTATAAATATCACTCACTATATGGACGAAGCGGTAAATTCGGACAGAATTTTCGTGCTTCACGGCGGCAAAATCGCCATGCAGGGTACGCCCGCCGGAATTTTCGCGAAAAAAGACGAGATACGCGAGTGCGGACTCGAATTGCCGAGGGCGGCTTCTCTCGCCGAAAAATTAAGGGCGGCGGGAATCGAACTCGACGGGCAAATTCTGACAAAGGAGGAACTTGCGACAAAGTTATGCGAATCGTTGCCGAAAATATAAGTTTTTCTTACAATAAAAAAACGGCGTTCCGTTCGGACGCTTTGAAAAACGTTTCTCTTACGATCGAAGAAGGCGATTTTTTCGGGATAATCGGGCATACCGGCAGCGGCAAAAGTACTTTCGTACAGCACCTTAACGCGCTTCTGCCGTTGCAGAGCGGAACTTTGACCGTCGGCGACACGGTAATGGTTGGCGGTAAAAAAACCGATAAAAAATTGCTTAAAACCCTTCGCTCCAAGGTGGGCATGGTCTTTCAGTACCCCGAATATCAACTGTTCGCCGAAACGGTCGGGCAGGACGTGGCGTTCGGGTATAAAAACTTTTTTCCGAACGCCAAAGAAGACGAAATAAACGCGGCGGTAGATCGCGCGCTCACGCTGGTGGGCATCGATCTTTCTCTTAAAAACGTATCGCCGTTCGAGTTGTCCGGCGGACAAAAACGAAGAGTGGCTATCGCCGGCGTTATAGTAACTTCGCCCGAAATTCTCGTTCTCGACGAACCGGTGGCGGGGCTTGATCCGCGCGGTAAACGCGACCTGATGCGACTTTTGCAAAACCTTAAAAACACCACGTGCAAGACTATAATAATCGTTTCGCACGACATGGACGAGGTTGCCGAAAACTGTAATAAAGCGGCGGTTTTTTCAGGCGGAGAAATAGTAAAGTGCGGAAGCGTCAAAGAGATTTTTTCCTGCGGGGAAGAATTGAACGAATTAAGGCTCGGCTTGCCGCTGACCGCGTACATAGCGGAAGAACTTAAAAAAAGCGGGGTTGAATTAAACCTCGTATCTTACGACGAAGACGGTTTCGTAAAAGCCGTAAAAGAGTATAAAAACGGGGTTATAAGACGGTAAACGAATGTTAAGCGACGTGTCTTTCGGCAGGTATTACCCTACGAAGTCTTTCATACACAGACTCGACCCGCGGGTAAAACTTCTGCTGCTTATTGCCTATATCGTAATGATTTTTCTGGCGAAGAATTTTCTTACGCTGGGCTTTTGCGTACTCTTTTTGTGCCTTGCGGTGGCGTTTTCGGGCGTACCGGTAACGGCGGTACTCAAAAGCCTTAAAGCGGTGATTTTTCTCGTGATTTTTACCGCCGTACTCAACGTCTTGTTTTACGACGCGAAGCCCGGCGATACCGTCTATTTCTGGGTAGTTACGAAAGAAGGGCTTATAAACGCGGCGTTTCTCGCGACGAGGCTTATAACGCTCGTTGCGGGCAGTTCGATATTGACCCTTACGACCACTCCCGTCAGCCTTACCGACGGAATAGAAAGTTTATTAAAACCGCTGTCGTGGGTAAAATTCCCCGTACACGAACTTGCGCTTATAATGTCTATCGCGCTCAGGTTTATCCCGACTCTCGCAAGCGAAACGGATAGAATAATGAACGCCCAGAAAGCAAGGGGCGCGGACTTCGAAAGCGGCAACGTCTTTTCGAGAATAAAGTCGCTCGTGCCCGTGCTTATACCTCTGCTCGTCAGCGCGTTCAGAAGAGCCGACGAACTCGGCGACGCTATGGAAGCGCGTTGTTACTCCGGCAGCAAAAACAGGGTAAAATACAAAAAACTTAAACTCGGTTGGAGAGATCCGATAGCGGCGTTGTTTGTCGCCGCG
>USOJ01000149.1 GCA_900556195.1 uncultured Eubacteriales bacterium | reverse complement strand
CTAAACCTATCGAACCCGAACAGCCGGATAAACCGTCCGAGCCTGAAAAGCCCGATACGCCGTCAGATTCCGAAACGGACAAGCCGTCTGATACGGAAAAGGAAGAAAAGAAAACTTCTGCCGCAGTCATATTGCTGCCGATTCTTCTCGTACTCGGCGCAGGCACGGTGGCAACTCTCGTCGTTCTTAAAAGAAAGAACAGCAAAAACAAAAAATCTGAAAATAAAAAGGAGCAGAAATAATCTATGAATAATTTACTTGCAGCAACCCTTGATGAAAATTTACAGGGAATCGTTACCAAATTGCAGTCGCTTATGGACAGCTTTTGGATTTACATCGTAATGGCACTCGCGGCGGTCGTCGTCATTTGGGGTGCTTACGTCGGTATCAAAATTGCTATCGCTCACAAGAACGAAGAGAAAATTAACGCCCGCGATATGGTTAAAAACCTTATCATCGGTATCGTTATTATCTTTGTCGTAGCAATGGGTGCGCCGCTTCTTATCAACGGTCTTTCCGCTTGGGTAACTGCGTAATCGCATAGAGCGGATATTTTGCGAGGGGCGGCAGAGTTATTTGCCGCCCTATATTTTTAACTTTAAGGAGGAGCAGAATGCTTATATTTTTTCAACAGTTATGCTTGCTTCTTTTTCTGTGGCTTCTAAAACTCGTGGACGGGCTAATGGAGATATTCTCGGCAATATCGGGAATCACGGACGTAACGTATAAAGGCGAAAAGGTCAATATCATCGAATTTTTGGCAGGCGATAGCACGGTAAATACGATATTTTGGTGCATTTTCATTTTAGCGATAGGCTTGACGTGCATTTTTACGATAGCCGCGCTAATCAAAAATATGATTAACTCGCAACGAAACGTATCGACTATCGTCGGCAAGTTCTTCTTGGCTCTTCTCGGCACAATGGCAATGCTTACCGTCCTGTTCCTGATTATCCTTATATCCAACTCGTTACTCGTGCTTGTTTCGCAGATATTTCAAATCGGGAATACGACGAAATTGTCGAGCGCATTGTTCAACGCCTGCGCGGGCGATTGGATAAACGGGTATTCGGTGTCCGAGTTCGATATATCACGGCTCGGCGTAAAGGAGATTTTCGGAGATTATACGACGGGTTTCGTATTTCCCGACAAATGGAAATATAACGGAATGGTCAATCCCGACAAGTTCTTGTATCTGCCGTCGCTCATTTCAGGCGTTGCGCTTGCAATCGCGCTTGTGGTTGCGGTTCTTAACTTGGCGAAAAGGGTATACGAAATCATTTTTATGTACTTCGTAATGCCGATGAGTATGTCAACGCTTCCGCTCGATGATGGAGCGAGATTCAAAACGTGGCGCGAAACTTTTATAACGAAAATCGTGATTGCTTACGGAACGGTGTTCTCGGTAAACATTTTCGTTCTGCTTCTGCCGCTTATAACAAGAATGCGGATAGACGAAATCAGCGGGTTTGGCAATTCGATGTTCCTTATCTTTATGATCGTCGGCGGGGCAATGGTTATTCCGGCAGGGCAAGCGCTGTTTTGTAAACTGTTCGGACAGGCGGACGATATGCACGCAGGCGGCAACTTCTTACGCTCGGCGTTTTACGGTTCGCGTATGGTCGGAGCGGCAACGTTCGGCTTGGCGCATAAAATCATTCACGGCGGCGCAAGTGTCGGAAAAGCAATCTCGAATCACAGGAAAAACAAAGAAGATAACAATGGCGGTGGTGAGGACAATTCGGACAAGTATTCCGAAGATAAAACTTCTGCCGAAACAACGGAAGGATCGGAAAGTAGCGGAGGTGAAAGCACAGAATGAGAATAATTCCGAAGAAAATCAAAGTAAAAAACACGGTATGGAAATGCTATTCGATGGCAGACGTAATCGTTGCGTTGATCGTGTTTGCAATTATTTTCATTGCAATCACTTCGGGCGCGTTCGCGTTTGCCGTAATTATGGGACTGCTTGCGGTGGTAATGTTTATGCCTACGCAGGACGGTATTTTCTATTCGTGTATCTTGGAAAACATAAAATTTCTGTTTGCGAAAAAGGTTTATACCGAAAACGCAGACAAACAGAAAGAACGCGTGGACGCGCTCTTAAATCTGAAAGACATCAAGGAAAACGGGCTTATCGAATACAGCGGCGGATACTTCGGCAGAGTAATCAAAGTCGGACAAAAGAATTTCGGTATCGAGGACGTCGTTCAGCAGAATATCGATATCGACTACCTTGCGAACGCGCTTAAAATGCTCGACGGAACGCAATGCGCCGACATTATAAAAATAGACCGTCCCGTAAACTTGGACAACTTCGCGCAAGACCTATTCGGCAGGCTTGCGGAAATGAAGGAGAGCGTAGACGGGGAAGAAGTCAGAGAAATAAAAACGGCTATTTTGCGTGAGCGGATTGACCGTATCGACAAGATGAATAATATCCGCAAGCAGTATCTTTCGGACTATTATATCGTCGTTTACGGCAGAAACGAACTCGACCTTGAAAATACGACAATCAACGTCGCAAGCGAAATCAACAAGTGCGGACTGAACACGAAACTGCTCGGCAGAAGGGAAACGGCGATATTCCTGAAATACAGTTTTTCGCGTAACTTCGACGAACGAGAAATCAAGGAAATCGAAGATAATCGACTTATAGCGTGGGTAAAGCCCAAAAAAGTTGAGTTCAGAGCCAACAGTTATACGGTTGACGGAACGCAAGCGGCGGTGTTTGCTATTGCGGATTATCCGTTACGAGTTCGTAACGCGTGGGGCGCGGACGTGTTCAATATTCCGAACACGAAAGTGGTTCTGCACGTCAAACCCGTGGACAAATTCAAAGCGATAAAGCGTATCGACAAGTGTATCGGCGAAATGGAAACGAAACAAATTCTTTCCGAAAAAGCAAGCGAAGCGAACAGCGCGGAAACCCACAGAGAAACGATGAACGCGCTTTTAGACAGTCTGCAAACGGAAAACGAGTCGCTTCTCGACGTTACGCTAACTATCACGGCATATAACTATCTCAATGATGATAACTACAAAAAGGCTGTAAGAAGAAGTATTATGACGGGCAATTTCAAACCGTCCAACCTTTACGGTTTGCAGATTGAGGGCTTTAAGTCGTCGGCAATTTCACCCGTGAGTACGCTTAAAAACTATGAGCGAGGTATCAACAGTTCAAGCTTAGCGGCGGTATTTC
The DNA here is from genome assembly GCA_900556195.1 of uncultured Eubacteriales bacterium. Classification (GTDB taxonomy): domain Bacteria; phylum Bacillota; class Clostridia; order Christensenellales; family Borkfalkiaceae; genus UBA10281. The sequence continues at coordinate 716 of USOJ01000149.1, read as the reverse complement.
CGTTCGTCCGCACGTTCGTTATGGACGACGGCGGTATTATGCTCGGAGAGAACAAAGCAAACGGCTTTCCGTTCATCTTCAATATATGGAAACGCGGAAATCTGTATCAGAACAGTAACGGTATGATTATAGGAAAGTCGGGTTCAGGCAAATCGTTTTTCTTAAAATCGCTTATCGCCAACGAGTGGGCGAACGACACGCGGGTGATTATACTCGATCCCGAAGCCGAATATCTGACTTTAACGAAAAATCTGTCGGGCAACCTTATAGACGTCGGCAATGCAAAAGAGGGCAGAATCAATCCGTTCCATATCTACAAGATATTGACGGAGGACGGCTTGCCCGCCGATCCGGTCGTAACGTTCAACACGCACCTGAAAATGCTTGAAAGTTTCTTCAAGATTGTTTTCGTGGGCGCGAACAGCGACGTTATCGAACTTATAAATAACCTTGCCGTGGAAGCGTATGCGAGAAAAGGAATCTATGAAACAACGGACTGCACGGGACTTAATGCCGAGGATTTTCCGCTGTTTACCGACTTATTGGCGGTCTTACGGGAAAAGAACAAGGAAGAAACAGACGGTCTGACTTTGCGGGATATGCGAACGGCGGAGTTGTATTTGCAGAAATTCGTAAGCGGCAGATATTCGGATATTTGGAACGCGCCGTCTACGTTGAAAGTAAATGCCGACTTGATTGACTTTAACTTTCAGTCG
>USOJ01000148.1 GCA_900556195.1 uncultured Eubacteriales bacterium | reverse complement strand
CCCGCCGCTTGCGCCGCGTTGCGACACGAGCGCGCCGCACCCGAGCAGAATTTTAAGCACTTTTTCGAGATACTTGCTCGAAACGCCCGTATATTTTTCGAGTTCCTTTGCGGAAAAACTTTTGTCGTTCGCCGCTATAAGGCTAAGCACCTGAACTCCGTAATGCGTTTTGGAAGATATTTTCATCGGTCTCTCTAATTCCTACCCGCTCGGTAGGATTTCCGCACTTATTATAATACCCGCTTTTCGCTTTGTCAAACGTTTTAACGAAAAATTTTTAACTACTATTCAGTAAACCTTGATTTTTGAAAATTTTGAGTTATAATGCCATCAAAAACATTTTAGCACGTGTTAAGCGTGACAAAAAATAAGCGAGGTGTTATAATGGGAGCAGGCGGAAGCCCTAGCGGCGGAGTTCATATCACATATGCACGAAACCTTAAAATCACAGATAAACCAAACTCCAGATCCGACAGGTACGATAAGGACAGTATGACACTGATTCAATCGCGTTGGTATGATGAAAAAGGCAGAGCGGTACGAAACAGAGATTACGTACACCAAAATGCTCATGCAAATCACTTTTTCCCGCATGACCACAATTGGAACTGGACAGACGATAAAGGCTTAAGAGGTAAAGAGCCGTAACTACCTGATTATGAAAATTACAAATAAGGTGGATCGATATGAAAGAAAAAACTAAATATGAAGAATATAAAGAAAAGAATTACAAAAAACTTGTTCGCAACGAATTTCTATATTACAACAAAAGTAGTGGTAAATACGATTTCCCGATAATAAGAAGACAAGACGTAGATATAAGCAAAATACAATTCATTTCTTATGCCGACACAAAGTTGAACGACAAAGAAAACTCAAACAAAAGCGTTCATTTCTTTACTTACGACTGGAAATTCAATAAAGTGTATTCGGATGCTGAAAATGAACTTCCGAAACTAAGCCAATACTATTGTTTGCTATCGCCCGATTTTTCATTATTCACAGATATGCCGCTTGCGCTTCAGATAGAAAGCGTCTTCAAAAATAGGTGGTGTGGCGCATTTTGGCAAAGTAAGGGGCTAAATGTCATACCGACGGTTGCATGGGGAAATGAAAAGTCGTTCGATTTTTGTTTTGATGGGATTGAAGAAGGCTCAATCGTCGCCGTGTGTACTTATTATCGCGAAAATAGCGAACACACATTTATGAAAGGTTACAATATCATGTTGGAAAAGATTAAACCGCGTACGGTAATCTGTTACGATAATCCTTTCCCCGATATGAAAGGTAACATCGTTAGTTTTGTCCCCACAACTTACGAATGGACAAAAAACTTATCAGCCAAAGACCGATTACAATTTCAATGGGAAAAAGAAAACCGAAACGTTCTCGGATTAGACCCGAAGCAATTTAAGTTTATAGACTACGAAGATCCGCGCGCGAAAACGGGCGTTAAAAGATGCGACGTATGCGGAAATATAGTCGCGATCGACCAATTCGGCGACGGAGAATGTAAAAACTGCGGCTGGGAACAGGATAAATTCGTAGTCGATCACCCCGACGTAGTAATGTATCCGCATTTAATTTCTCTCAACAAAGCAAAAAAATTATATTCGCAGGGCAAAGCATTTCTTCCCGATTTTAACGACTTTATCGAAGCCCTTTATATGTATAGCGAAATGCTTTTCAAACACGACGGAACGCTATACGAAGTTTTTATAAGGGGCGACGATACCATCGTTTTTTGCTCGGACGAAATGGAACAAGAATTTACGTCGAAAAACGATTTTATAAACGAATCGCATATCGGAAGCAGATTATTAAAAGATATCTGGAATGAAGTTACCGACGTTTCGTATATGTATTGACTTACAAAAATACCGCCCCTGCGGGGAAATCGGAAAGATTTCTCCGCAGGGGCTTTTTCGTTTGATTTTATTTCGCAATTTCGGCAAGCGCGCCGTCTTTGAACGGGCGGATAAGTTTCACTTTATATTTGCCCTTTGGGGCGTCGCCTTTTACGTAGCACCGTATATAATTACCCGTATAACCGACGGAATATTCGTCTTCTTTTTCTTCGGGGATAAATTCGCCGATAATACCGATGTTTCGCTCTATAAAGGCGTTTTTAAGTTTGTTTTTAACTTCGGTAAGGCGTTTCATACGCTCGTTTTTGACTTCGGCGGGCAACTCTTTGAGTTTCGCCCCGACCGTTCCGCTTCGCACAGAATACGGGAAGCAATGTATATCCGCAAACTCCGCTTTTTCGGCTAAATCAACGCTGTCTTCGAAGTCTTTTTCGCTTTCCGTCGAGTAACCGACTATAATATCCGTAGTGATTGCCGCCGTCGGGAAATATTCGCGTATGAGTTTACATTTTTCGAGAAATTCTTCCCTCGTGTAGTGGCGGTTCATGCTTTTAAGAACTGCGTTGCTGCCCGACTGCAACGAAAGGTGAAAATGCGGGGCGAAGTCCTTTAATTTTTTAAGACTTTGTAAAAATTCGGGAGTTATAACGTTTACTTCGAGCGAGCCGAGCCTTATTCTGCAATCAACGTTCGTAAGTTCGCCTATAAGCCCTTTAAGCCCGTTGCCCTTTTTGTCGTAAGCCGACAGATTTATGCCCGTAATAACCGATTCGCACGGCGCGAGATACTCGATTTCTTTTACTACGTTTTCGGCTTTTCTCGACCGCGACCTGCCGCGCAGATAGGGTATAATGCAGTAACTGCAAAAATTATCGCAACCGTCCTGCACTTTTATAAACGCCCTTTCTCTGTCCGTTTTAGCGGGCAGATATTCTTCGTAATACTCGTCTTTTTCTTCGAGCCTTTCCCCGCTTTCGGAAAGCATAGACAAAATCTTGTCTTTCGACTTCGCGCCCGTTACGAGCGTTACGTTGTTTTTTGCAAGAAAATCTTTCGGCGCTTTTTCGGAAGCGCACCCCGTAACTATTATCTTGCAGTCGGGGTTGAATTTCCTCGCCCGCGCTATCGCCTGACGAGATTTCTTTTCCGCTTCGGCGGTAACGGCGCAGGTGTTTATGATATACAAATCGGCTGTGAACGCAGTCGGGATATCCGGCGGCTGATCTTTGCTGTTTTTCAAAGGTGTGTTTTTGCATCCGAAGAGAGACAAAACAAACAGCAAGCTTAAGATAAACGGAAAAATTCGTTTCAAGCTATCACTCCAATTGCCCGTTACCTCTCCAGGGTTCGCAGCACGCGCGGCAGAGCGGCTATGCAGTCGGAGGCGAGCATCGACGAGAGCGACAGTTCGCGCGCCGCGGCATCTCCGGCGGCACCGTGGATATATGCACCGAGCACCGCCGCATCAAGCGGATACACGCCCTGAGCGAGGAGCGCTAAAATGATGCCCGAGAGCATATCTCCGCTGCCGCCCTTTGCCATGCCCTGATTGCCGGTGACGTTGATATATGCGTCACGCCTGCCCGCGCCGGCTATTACCGTGCTCGCGCCCTTGAGCAGGAGCACAACGCCGTATTCATCGGCGAAGCGGCGGGCGACATTCACCCGGTCGCGCTCGATATCGGCGATGCTCATGCCGGTAAGGCGGGACATCTCGCCGGGGTGCGGAGTGAGAATAACGGGAGCTTTGATATTTTTCAGTATATCTATATTTGCGGCGAGCGCATTTATGCCGTCGGCATCTATAATCATGGGCTTTGTGCAGTTCTGCACGAGCGCCGAGACGAGTTCTTTCGTATGGAGATTGAGTCCGAGACCGCATCCTACGAGCACAGCCGAGGATTTTTCAGCCTGCTCGAGCAGCGCGGGTATCGCGCCGGACGAGAATGTTCCTGCTTCGTTTGACGGCAGGGGCAAAAGCAATGATTCTGTGAGCTTCGGGGCTATCGCGTTATAGGCGGCATCGGGAAACGCGGCAGTTACAAGACCCGCTCCGCATCTAAGC
>USOJ01000147.1 GCA_900556195.1 uncultured Eubacteriales bacterium | reverse complement strand
GAGATTATAAAATTCGTATATCGGAATTTCAATAAACGAAACGCCGAACGCGAGAGCAGAAAACATCGCTACGGTCGCTATCGTTTTTGCGTTGAAATAAGTTCGTTTTTGCATAAGTTTCTCCTTTCAGCCGTAGGTTAGCGGCTATCCGTCAGAAAATTCAGACTGACAGACAGGAGAAATATCGCATAAAATCAGCCCCGACACGAAAAGGTATCGGGGCGTAAAATACGCGGATATTTCTCTTTTATCGTCCGGACTATACCGTCGGTATCGGAATTTCACCGATTCGGGGTCGACAACGACCTTCGCAGACTATACTGCCGGTGGAGAATTTCACTCCGCCCCAAAGAATTTATTTTGTGATTTTATTATATACTCTTGATTTTCAGCCGTCAAGCGTTTTAAGCATTTTGCGACGCCTTCATTACGCTTTTTTGACCAACTTCAAATCTTCTATCAGCACGGCAAAACTCACGTCGCCGAGTTCGTCGCCGTTTTCGTCAAACGTCGGGAAAGCGACTTCGAGCCCGTCGCTTACCGCTTCGTCGAAACATACGATTCCGACGTCGCCTTTGTGAATACCGTATTTGGCGTACTTCTGCCTTTCTGCAATAAGTTCAACCTTATCACAGGTAGCGAAAGGCGGTTTTTCTATTTTACTATCGGCTTTCGGCGCAACGTCTTCCCACTTTTCGTAAAACTCGTTTACAACTTGTTCGGGCAATTGTTCTTTCGTTTTTCTTACGTCGCTTTTCAGAACTTCCGCAACGATAAATCTGCCCGTATTATAGGGGTTGTTAAACATAACCGAATAAGTATTTTTTAACTCTTCGATTATCGCTCCGTAAAACCCGTCTTCCAGATTATATCGACTATACGGCTTTGAGTTAATCAGTTCGACGACGGTAAATTTTTTCATTTATATAACTTCGCCGCCGTTGACGCTTAAAACCTCGCCCGTAACGAAACCGCCGTTTTCGGCTAAATAAAAAACCGCTTTTGCAACGTCTTCGCCCTCTCCTGCTCGACCGACGGGGATATCCGCTATCGCGAGTTTTTTGTTTTCGTCGGACAGATTGTCGTTCATGGGGGTGTCGATATACCCCGGCGCAACGCAATTGATCGTTATACCCGCCGCCGCGTACTCCTTGGCGAGAGCCTTCGTAAAGCCTATCACCGCCGCCTTGCTCGCCGAATAAATCGCTTCGCAAGAGCCGCCAGTAACGCCCCACATAGACGAGATATTTATTATACTTCCGCCGCCGTCAAGCATCGCGGGGATAGCCGCTTTACAGCAATTATACACGCCTTTTACGTTCACCGAAAACGCCTTATCGAACTCTTTTGAGGTAGTATCGAGCAAGGTTTTTATAGGCAGAGCGATACCCGCCGAATTGACTAAAACGTCGAGTCTGCCCGCGCGGAGCAAAAAGTCGTTCATAGCCGCAGACACGCTTTTTTCGTCGCTTACGTCCGCCTTTACGGCAACGCCGTCTATCTCTTTTGCGAGATTTTCGGCTTTTTCTCGGTTGGTATTATACCCCACGCCGACGAAATAGCCGTTTTCGGCAAATTTTTTCGCGATCGCTTCGCCTATGCCGCCGCTTGCGCCGGTAACGAAAACAGTCTTCATTTTCAAAGAGTTTTCAATACCGCGCCGACGAGCCTCATATCGACTTTGCCCGCGTATTCGGTCTTGAAGTGCTTCATTACCGCGGGAACTGACTTATCTTCAAGTCCTTCGATAATCTTCTTAATCTCGTCTTCGGAGAGCATTTTCGGAAGGTATTCTTTTACGGTAGCAAGTTGTCTGTCAAGGCTTTCGACGGTTTCCTGCCTGCCCGCCTTCACGAACGCTTCGCGTTCTTCCGTAAGTTCGTTGATGGTCTTTTGTAAAATTTTGGTTACGTCGGCGTCGGTCATTTCCTCGCCCGCAGCCTTTTTCTCTATGCCCGCAAGCATGAGTTTGTTGATAACCGCGTTGAGAGCCGTAACGGCGTCTTTATCGTGATTTTTCATCGCGGTGATTTTTACTTTTTTGAAATCGTCTATATTCATAGGTTTAACCTCTTATTCTTTTACCGAAATTTCAAGTTCGTCGAGTTGCTTTTGATCGACCTTCGACGGAGCGTCGCTCATCAGGCACGAAGCCGTCTGAACCTTCGGGAATGCTATTACGTCGCGGATAGAATCGTCTTTGCAAAGAAGCATTACGAGCCTGTCCAGCCCGAAAGCAAGTCCGCCGTGCGGGGGCGCGCCGTAGTTGAAAGCGTCTACGAAGAAACCGAACTTACGCTGTATGTCTTCGTCTGAGAATCCGAGAATGTTGAACATCTTCTTCTGAATATCTCTCGAATGGATACGGATAGAACCGCCGCCCGCTTCCTGACCGTTGATAACGAGGTCGTACGCTTTCGCGCGGGCTTTGTCGGGCGCGGCTACGCAAAGTTCAAGATCTTCGTTCATGGGCGCGGTAAACGGATGGTGTACTGCCATGAAACGATTTTCTTCTTCCGACCATTCGAACATCGGGAATTCGGTTATCCACAGAATATCGTAGGAGTTTTTGTCTACGAGATTGAATTTGTCGGCAAGCATAAGGCGAAGTCCGCCGAGCGTGTTGAACACTACGTAGTCTTTATCCGCCGCGAAGAACAGCGTGTCGCCCTCTTCGAAGTTCATACGCGTTTTGATATTGGCGATATCTTCTTCGGTTAAAAATTTCGCGAACGAAGATTTGATTTCGCCGCCCTTTTGCCAGGTCATCCAGCAAAGTCCTTTCGCGCCGAGCGTTTTTGCGTATTCTACGCAAGCGTCAAGGTCTTTACGCGACAAATTGCCCGCCAAGCCTTTGGCGTTTATCGCCCTTACGCTGCCGCGGATAGGTCCTATCTTTATAGCCAGCGCGTCGGTGAATACCTTGAACTGCGAAGAAGCGAACAAGTCGCTGCAATTTACTATTTTAAGACCGAAACGGGTGTCGGGCTTGTCCGAACCGTAGTTTTCCATAGCGTCTTTATAGCGCATGGTGCGGAAATGCCCTTCGCCGAGGTCGAGCCCTATGGTCTTTCTGAAAATACCTTTTATAAGACCTTCTATCGGGTACATAACGTCTTCCACTTCGTCTACGAAACTCATCTCGACGTCGATCTGCGTAAATTCGGGTTGACGGTTTGCGCGAAGGTCTTCGTCGCGGAAGCATTTGGTAATCTGAAAATATCTGTCGAAGCCCGCAATCATCAGAAGTTGCTTATAGAGTTGCGGGGATTGCGGCAAAGCGTAAAATTCGCCGGGGTGCACTCTCGACGGAACGAGATAATCTCTCGCGCCTTCGGGCGTGGATTTACCGAGCATAGGCGTTTCGATTTCGATGAAGCCGTTTTCTTCAAAGAACTTTCTCGCCGCAAGCGTAACTTCGTAACGCACTTTAAGGTTACGTTGAAGAGTGGGACGACGAAGATCGAGGTATCTGTATTTAAGCCTTAACGTTTCGTTTACGTTGGTATCGTCCAGAATTTCGAAAGGCGTGGTATCGGCTTCGGATAAAATTTTGAGTTCGTCCGCCAGAACTTCTATATCGCCGGTCGCGATTTTATCGGTTTTGCTCTGTCTTTCGCGAACTACGCCTTTAACCGCCAGAACGTATTCCGAGCGAATGGCTTCGGCCTTTTTGAAAACCTCGTCCGAAGTCGTATCGTCGAACACTATCTGCAAAAGTCCGCTTCTGTCGCGAAGATCGACGAAAATAAGACTGCCTAAATTTCTGCGTTTTTGAACCCAGCCCATAACGACGACTTCTTTCCCGACGGAATCGGCGCGTAAAGTTCCGCAATAATCCGTCCTTCTTAATTTACCCATAAATTCAGCCATAATATCGCTCCGTTTTTACCGATCGTCTTTCGCCCTCATTCCGATTTTCGGGGTACGCAAAGCGAAAAAAA
>USOJ01000146.1 GCA_900556195.1 uncultured Eubacteriales bacterium | reverse complement strand
AATACGATTAAAGCCGAAACGCAAGAAAAAATCTTGCATTTCGGCTTTTTCGTTTCATTGAAAAATGCTTTCCTTGTCGGGGAAAGTGGCGCAACGCGCCGATAGAGGTCTTGTACGCGACTTTTGTAAAAACTCGGTTTGTAATATATCGATTTTTTGACCTCTTCCGTCAACTTCGTTGCCACCTTCCCCGATAGGGAAGACAAAAGCACCTCCCGTCATCGCGAGCGTAGCGTGGCGATCCCCGCAATAAAGTACGGAGTGGCTTGCATGGGCGGACATACTCCAATCTTCGGGATTGCCGCGGTCGCTATGCTCCCTCGCAAAGACGGTTCTGTCATCCTGAGGTTTACCGAAGGATCTCCCGGAAGGGCAAAACCTGCGGAGTTTATATTATAACGGTTATATTCCACGCGAAGCACGCAAAATCCCGACGGTTCATATAATGTATCGGGGTACTAAAGATGAACGGGATTTTCTGGCAGGCAACTTTCGGAATATTTTTCATATTCGTAATGACTTCGCTCGGCAGCGCGGTTGCCTTGTTTCTGGGCGACCGCGCGATAAGTAAAGGGCTTTCTTTTATCGGAGGACTATCCGCGGGGATAATGCTTGCTTCGGCGGTCTGGTCGCTGATTATTCCCGCGCTGGGCGACGGCAAAAACGTACCCGGAGTCGTTATCGGGTTCGGGGTAGGGTTAATCGCGTTTTCGCTGCTTGGAATATTTCTTCGCGAAGACGAAACGGCGGGGTATAAGCGACTTTTTATCGCGATAACGGCGCATAACGTTCCCGAAGGGCTTTCGGTAGGATTTGCGTACGGCGCGGCGGCGATAGGCTCGGTTACTCCGACGGCGGCTCTCGGACTCGCGATAGGAATAGGCGTTCAGAACTTCCCCGAAGGGGCTGCCGTCGCTATGCCCGCAAGAAAGATTTATTCCCGTAAAAAGTCGCTTTTGCTCGGCGTTTTAAGCGGAGCGGTCGAGCCGATAGCGGGGTATATCGGATATTTCGTATCGACGAGCGTAGTATTTATTATGCCGTCGCTTATGTCGTTCGCCGCGGCGGCTATGATTTTTACCGTGTTTTCGGAACTATGCAAAGATATATCCGAAAAGCCTTTATCGGGCGCGATCGGGGCGGGAATCGGATTTCTTGCCATGATGCTTTTAGACGTTTTACTCGGCTGACGAGTTACGTCGGGCTGCCATTGCATCGTTTTACTCGTTCGCGAGATATTGCTAATAGCGTTCGTCGTTTATTCACAGGGGATAGATTCGACGGTGTTAAGATTGAATAAAATCGTCTTTTCTACCTTTAATTTAAGAGTTTTTTCGACCGCTTTTTTGTAGAGCGCAAGTTGATAGGCGTAAGTTTCTTTCAGATGACTTATGCTCTTTTTAGAATACTTGTAATCTACGATAATCGCCTTATCGCCCTTGACGGCAAGTAAGTCGATAATGCCCTGAACGAGTACGTCACCCGTTGCGTTCGTGTTCGAAATCTCGTTTGCCGCCATTTGCGCGATAAACGGCTGTTCTTTATAGAATTTATACCCGCGTATCTCTTCGAATAAAGGCGCGCGCAATATTTTGCGCAATTTTTCTTCGGATAAAAGCGCGAGTTGTTCGTCGGTGAGTTTCTTTCCGGTCTTGATTTTTTCAAGCAGAACGCCCGCGTCTTCGTAGAACGAATCCGCGTGCTGTAAAAACGCGTGATAAGCAATTCCTCGTTCGCGCGTCGTTTTGTCTACGGGAAGTCTTATTTCCGTCATCTCGTCATCGTCGGTGGTCGCGTCTTCGGCGAGGCTCGTTACCGCGCGCTTGACGGGCAGATTCACGTCTTCTTCGTAGGGGTATATAAACGACAGATTTTTACGGATAAGGTCGGTAAGCGCGGGGCGGTCTTTCGAAATATAAACTTCTCTCACGTCTTCGCCGTCGCCGATTTCCGTGTCGTCTGCGGTAATTTTTTTATCGAAATATTTCGTCTTTATAAAATCCGAAAACTTGTTTGCGAAAAGTATAGACGTAAAGTCGTCGTTTTCTTCGACGGGTTCGGAAGTTACGAGATAGAGTTTACATTCCGCGCGCGTCATTGCTACGTAAAATACGCGCATTTCTTCTTTAATCGCGTTGAGTCTGGCTCTTTCCTTAAAAGCCGCGCGCGGGAGCGTGATTTTCGTTCTCTTTGATTCTTCGTCGTAAAATTTAAGTGCGATACCCTCGTAACGGTCGGTTAAAATCTCTTTTTTCGTGTCGTCGAGATTAAATCGTTTGCCGAGCCCCGCGAGAATGACGATGGGGTATTCGAGCCCTTTGGAGGCGTGCATACTCGTAACCGTAACGCTGTCGTCGCCGTCGGACGAGCCTACCGAAACGTCGCCGTCGTCGCTTTCGGCGCGCGTTAAAAATTTGCTTACCGAAAGTCCGTTTTCGCCCGATCCTGCTTCGGCGATAAATCTTTCCACTCTGGAAAGTCTTATTTCGCCGTTCTTTTGCGAAAGAATTTCAAGGTCGAGCCCCGTTTCGGAAAGAACTCTCGAAAGTATTTCGCCCGCGTTTTCAAAGCCCGACAAAAGTCGGATTTTAGATATATACTCGTCGAAGTTTTTGAGTTTGTTTCTGATATTTTCGTCTTCGCCGCTTAAAAGATACCAACGGTAGCAGTCTGCGAAAGTCGGTTTTTTCGTCGCGGCGGGTTTGTCGCCCGTATCGGACGTAATCGCCGCGTAGGCGGCTCTTTTTATTTCGGCGGCTTCCGCTTCGCTTACGCCCCCTATCGCGCTTTTAAGGCAGGCGAACAGGGGAGCGTCGTCCGCAAAGCGGACGATTATTTTAAGCAGGTCTTTTAGAAGTTTGATTTCGGGATAGTCGCCGACGGGGTTTTTAGCCGACGAAGAAACGGGAATATCGTTGCGTTTCAGATGCCGTACGATTTCGGTCGGGAAGCCCGACGAATTACGGGTTAAAACGGCAAAATCTTTCGGGGTAACTTCGCGTTCGCGTTTGGCTTTAAGGTCGTAAACTTTGCCGCCCGCTTCCTTTCTGACGATATTCGCGACTACCGCGCCTTCGGCGAATGCGGCTTTCGGGGCGGGGGCGTTCACGTCGTCTACGATATCGTAAACTCCGCCTTTTATCGTCTTTTCTTTTTCGGCTTCGGGTATCTCTATAAGTATCGTTTCGCCGTAGCCCTGCGGATATTTGCCACTGCCCGTCATCGGGTTGTTTTTATAGTCCGTTCCGCCGAAGTCTTTGGTCATTATCGGCGAAAAAGTCTTGTTGACGGCGGCTAAAACGGCGTCGGTCGATCGGAAATTCTCGTCGAGCGAAACGGTTTCGCCTTCGCCGCGTTCGTATCTTTCGAACTTTGCGGCGATAATGTCGGGGTTACACCCGCGGAAGGCGTATATAGACTGCTTTACGTCGCCCACCATAAATGCGTTGTCGGACGAAATAAGCGATAAAATCGCCTCCTGTATGCCGTTTACGTCCTGATATTCGTCGGCGAAGACGTATTTGTATTTTTGCTTTACCGCAGATAATACGTCGGGGTTTTCCGAAAGCAATCTGTACGCGAAGTGTTCGAGGTCGGCGAAATCGAGCGCGGCGGCGTCGGCTTTAAGTCGGGCGTATTCCTTGCCGAAATCTATCGTAAGCCGACATAAAGCCTTGGTTGCGCGGGCGGTCGAGAGATATTCGCTTAAATCTTTTTCTTCGTCGTCGTTGGGCGAGGCTTCGCGAATATCGTCGTAGACGTCTTTACACTTTTTCTTGAAATATTCGAGTTTGCCTTTATACGCCGCGAGATCTTCGTCGTCTTTCGAAGTCGTTCTCGGCGCTTTCGGTACGGAAAGTCCTGCCGCCTTTATAAGCGAGCGAAAATCTTTCGCGTTAAGGCAGGTTTTTAATTTAACGAGTAGTTTGCCGACGTACTCTACGTAGACGGC
>USOJ01000145.1 GCA_900556195.1 uncultured Eubacteriales bacterium | reverse complement strand
TTACGAACGCCAAAGAAATAGCCGTTCCCGCAGACAGAAGTTTAATTTTGCGGTTTGCCCCGACCAAATCCGAAGCAATCGACAGCGCGATAAAATATATTACCATCGCCCACGAAGGGAAAACGGTAACCGCGGCTTTCGTTTTAGCAAGCAATCCCGTAAAGTAATCTATTCCGCGCAACATATTATCCGCAACGAAATTCGCGATTGACGGCGGAATTATAAGAGACAAACCGAGCCCGATAAAGCATGCAAAAAAGCAAACGACTACGACGGGAACTATAACGAAGTTCGACACGATCGAAACGAGCGGAAAAGAACCGAAATAGCATACCGATAAAGGCATTGCGACTGCCTGCGCGGCAAATATCGCGCCGATGCTCCCTTTTAATTTTTCGGATTTGCCGCGTATAAGCGCGGCAACTGCGGGAGAAATCACTATCAGACTTAAACACAGCGAAAACGACAGTACGAAACCCGCATTGAACAGATCGCAGGAATTCATAAGCAATACCGTAATACTTGCCACCGCTAACGCGCTCAACGAATCTTTCTTTTCGTATGCCGTCCCGACGATTAAGTAAACCGAACAGATTATCGCCGCTCGTAGCGAAGACGCCGAAAATCCGCATACCCAGGAATACTTAAACAGAACAAAAATAACAATAATGGACTTATAAGCCTTTTTAACGGGTATAGGCTTCATTATCAAAGACAATAACGCGCATAAAAGCCCAACGTGCATACCCGAAACCGCGAAAACGTGAGCAATGCCCGCCGTTCTGTAAATGTCGGCGTTATCTTTAAGCGCGGCGGTATCGCCGCATATCATACCAACCGCGATATTTTTAGACGTATCGCTCATCGACGAAAGTCTTTCGTTTACGAATTTACGAAACGAATATTTTACGGACTTTTTTACGCCGATTTTTACGATATCGCCGCTCGGTTTTGCTATCGAAGAAATTCCGTTCATTACGTAATCGGAGTATTTCCCGTCCGTTACGCTGTTCGCCCCGTACACGAACGCGTCAAATTCTACGACGTCGCATACGTCATACTTCTCTTCGATACCGTACAGAGCGATATTTCCGGTATTGCGCCCGTCAACGGTACACTCAATCAAGCGATAATTATACCTACCGTCGAAATAACTTACGTAGTTAATAACTCCTTCAACCCTATAATCTCCGCTTTCGCAAGCGCCGATTTTTACTTTGTTTACGGAATTTTCAATCGCAAACCCGCCGAAAAACGTCAGAAGCAAACTTGCAATCGCAGTTGATCCGACAAGAAATTTGTTACTTGTTCGAAATATAAGGAAATACAACGTAAAGCCGAAACCTATTATCAGAAAAGGAATAATTCTTGCCCATACGCCTAAACCCGGAGTATAGCGAGCAAAAATTATTGCGATTATTTGCGAAAGAGCGATAATTACGAGCGGTCTGAAATTGAGAATTTTACGTCTTTTCCTTTGCGTTTCAGACTTCGTACGTTTCACCTTCTTCGGCAACGAGACACATATCGCAGACGGTAATAGCCTCGTCTATTATATCTTTTTCGTCATATTCGGGATTTATATGAGAAATTACGGTTTTAACCGAGTATTTTTCGGCAAGTTCGGCGCATTTTTTAATACTCAGATGCGGTTTCGCGCTCGTCCAGTCTTTTTCGAGAAATCCGCCGTCCAAAAGCGCGAGATCTGCATTTTCGACCGATCTTTCAAGATTTTTGCATTCGTTGGAACCCCCGCCGTATGCAAACGTTCGCGCGCCGTCGCAAGCGGTAAAACCAAGACACGGAACGGGATGATTGACCGAATAAAATTTCAAAGACAAGTCTTTAAGCCTGATTTCTTGTCCGTCGCCGACCGTAATAACGTCGAACGCCTTCATGTTCTTAAAAGCAGCCAAAAGCGGACTGTCGCATTCGGGACAATATAGTTTTACGGGTAATTTTACCTTACCTGCGATCGAAAGCCGTAAAAGATAATAACTTAAAACCCCGATATCGCTGCAATGATCGAAATGAAAATGAGAAATTATTATAGCGTCCAAATCGGATACGTCGACGGAATTTATAAGTCTGACAAACGCCCCCGACCCAAGTTCAAACGCTACCGTCGCCGAATCGGAAGTTAAAAGGTACGCGCTCGTCGCTCCGCCGCTTTTAGGATACGGTCCGTATTTCCCTAATACTTTAACTTTCATATAGCACCTCTATAACATTTTAATAAAATACTTATAAAATGTCAATTTCTGACGTTGCATATGTTTGCGTTAAATAAAATAATTTGCTATAATATTGACCGCGAAAGGGTGTCCTGCGGTGTTCGCCACAAGAGTTTTATCGTATCCACAAATCAAAATAAGGGAGCGCTTTCGTCTGTTCCGATACGCGAATGCCCGCGGTCGTGTCTTGCGTGCAGACCATATAATTACGGGAAAAACGGATTCGGAAAGCGGCGCACCCACCTGCAATAAAGCGGGTTGATTATACTTTTGAACGGCACAGGCAGGATAATATTCGTATTTTTTAACGTATTTCGTCCGATTTACGGTTTTACGGAAAGAAAATTCGATAAAACGACGAAAAACGATTGCAAAAAGTCAAATTATATGATATTATGATTAGGCTTTGACAGACGGCCTCATGGTCAAGCGGTTAAGACGTCGCCCTCTCACGGCGAAATCAGCGGTTCGATTCCGCTTGGGGCTACCAGACGAGTAACGGTTTATAAGTTTTTCTTATAGACCGTTATTTTTGCGTAAATTCATACAATTGATTGAAATCGTTTAATAAATATTCTATAATATCGGTGAAACAAATCGAAATTTTTAGAGGTAAAACGGTATGAAAAGCAAAGCGTTGGTAGTTATCGATCTTCAAAACGACATCACAAAAAATTATAAAGATATCATCAATCGCGTTAATCGCGCGATTGACGCAGCAACCGACAAGGGAATATTCGTAGTCTATATTAAGCACAATAATTTATCGGCAGGAACGAGAACTTTTAAGCCGAACACACGCGGTTCGGAGTTTGTGCCGGAATTAAAAATCGTTTCGGATTATATATTCGTTAAGACGAAAAGTAACGCTTTGACGAGTAAAGACTTTACCGATTTCATTGAAAAACGCGGTGTAACGGAGTTTTATATTACGGGCGCAGACGCTACCGCTTGTATAAAATCAACCTGTTTCAATATGGCTAAAAATAACTATATAGTTCACGTGTTGTCCGACTGTATAACGAGTTACGATAAAAATAAATTGCCCGAAATGATTGCGTATTACGAAGGTAAAGGTTGCAAGGTTTCAGAACTCTGCGAGTTTATAAAATAATGCGGGAGCGTTATACAGCGGCGATTTGAGAAACGTTAAAACTATTAAAGTTTACCAAATGAGACAAACGGGCTGCAAAAAAAATTTTGCAGCCCGTTTTACGTTATTCGAAAATCGCCGTCAAAATTAAATCGTAATCGTACAAATAATGGAATTCAGTACCGATAAAATCAATCGTATCCGATTGCCAGCGCCTGACCTGCCCTTCCGTCGGACTTGGCAATTTGACTGTTTCACCGTACTTTACGGATTTCGTTTCCGTTCGACCATTCACGATAAACGTAACGGTATAAGTTTTAGGAGTGATTTCGGCGTACACTACGGTGTCGCAATCTATTTTCGATAAATCGTAATCTTTCCACGCAACGTCGTACCCAGTAACGGACTTCGGTTTCGGAGCAACGAAATCTTCCCCCTTTTTATAGACGACGATAACGTCTTCATAACCGTCTTGTCTGAAAATAATCGTGTATGACGGACTTTCGCTCAACTCTTCTATCAGTTCAGGCGGATCTTTAACGTTATTGCTTTTAGCAGAGTTTACGCATGAAACGCTTAACAGAAGCAGAATCATAGTCAGAGCAACTGCAAAGACGCTTAATCTTTTG
>USOJ01000144.1 GCA_900556195.1 uncultured Eubacteriales bacterium | reverse complement strand
ATAAAGAACCGAGTCTGCGAAGGTATCTTCTCTCTTTAAGCGATATTTTACCGTCGATTGCGACTACGCAAAGGCACAACGTGAATACGTCAAGACGCATTTCTTCGTCGAAAAGTTTATAAATTTCTTCCATTTGCGCAACGCATTCTTTTACGACTTTTTTACCTTCCGCGCCTTTGAAGGTCGCTTTTATGGTTTCGTAATTGAAATCGTCGCCGAATACCGCTACGAGCGAAGGATAAATCAAAAGATATTCCACTTCGTTCACGTCGCCGTCGCATACGACCGAACCGATAAGGAAGGACGCAAGCGTGTTGACGGCGTCTACGCCGTGTATATTCATTTTACGCAAACCGCTTACTACTTTAAGTGATTTTTCCGCGAGAAGAGCGGATCTTTCCAACGTGGACAACTTCTCGTAACTGTTACATAACTTCAAAAAATCAAACATTTTCTTTCTCTCCTTAGTTTGAATATTTCATCTTATATATTCTATCATAGCATCGTAAAGGCAAACCTTTTTATAAAGGCAAATCTTTCTTGACGAATTTTCTTGCGCCGATTACGTATCCCACTACGCCGAATACGATTAAAATCGCAAACTTCCAGAGGAAGGTAAACGTTCCGTCGATTATCGATACCGAGTCGAACAAAGATATTATCGTGGTGTAGTTGAAGTAATTAAGAGCGTCAAGCCTTACTACGGACGGAATAGTCTGAGTTCCGAAAAGTCCGAGCATCGCGCCGACGAGCGAATAAATACTCAAACCGCCGCCGATCGCCATCGAACGTTTGCTTCTGTCGAACCAACACGAGGTAAAGAAGCAAAGACCCGAAAGCGCAAACAATACGAGGAACGCGCCGAGGTTAAGAAGGATAAGTTCGCCGTAACTCATTATTATCGAGGTCGAATCGGCTTTGACTATCGCAAGGCAAACGCAACCCGTAACCGTCGTAAGAGAGAACATTGCGAGAAGCGAGCCTATAAGGTATATCGCCTGAGTGAATACTACCGTTCTTCTCTTGGTCGAAGTAGACAATACGTACGCCATAGAACCGCTGTCGACCTGCCCCGCAATAAGGTTGTTGGACGCCATTATCACGTAAATTATCGGAAGCAAAAGCCCTGCGAGTTTATAGAATATCGAACCTACGATAAGGCTGTACAAATCGAGTTCGCCGACTTCTTTGAGCGCGTCGGAAACCTCGCCCGGAAGCGACGACAACAAACTGCTTGCTATATCGCCGTAAAGTTCGGCGACGATTGCATTTACGCCGTTTTCGTATTCGGTTGCGTAGTCTTCGACGGAAAGCGTTCCGCCGGCAACTTTTCCGTCGAGTTTTTCTTTGAGTTCGGCGACTTCGTAATCGTATCTGCCGCGATAAGTTATGGTCGCGGTACGCGCCATATCGCTTATTTTGTCGTAATTATAACCGAAACTTTCGTATTTTTCGGTAGTTACGCCGTAATCTTTAAGCGCGTCGAGTAAAGCGTTTTTCGCCTTATCTGTGGACATATTAGCCGCAAGGAACATAGACGAATATACTTCGGCTCTGTCGCCCCTTGCGTCTTCGCGGTCGTTAATCCACGTATTCAACGCGCCGGAAACGCCTGCCGCTTCGGTCTTATAAGCCGTAATCGCGCCTACGATATAATTTTCGGCTGCGGGATAATCGGTAAGTTTTGCTATATCGCCTGCGGGTATCGCGCCGTTTTCGCCGACAAGATTAAGTTCTGCCGACTTGAATTTTTCGTTGGTCGGATTGACGGCAAACAACGTCAGCCCTTCGACTTCCGCCAATTCTTCGGCGCTCAATCTTTCGTTTTCGGGTTTGGCGGCGTTGGCGGTTTCAATAGCCGCGATCAACTTTTGTATGGAAGTTCCCGTTACGTAAGCCGCCGCTTTTTGTTGCGCCGCTTGCATCGAGTCGCCGGCTGCCACGTATTCGCCGACTTTGGTTTCGTAGTTCGTCCCCGCCTCTTCGGCGAAAATTTTATCGAACGATTTCAGATTTTCGTTTGCAAGCGCGTAATAGTTTACGCCGCGGGTTTTGAACGAAGATTCTACTTCTTTTTGTATAATGGCATCCTGAATGGCGTCTTTCGTTTTGCCGATATTGCCGCTGCCGCTTATCAACATTACGCAGCAAAGCATAAAGCAAACCGCGAAAGATATAATACCCCACATAGTGCCGTTGGCTTTACAGGATTGTTTGAATAAAGCCTTACTGAAAACAGAATTTTTTTGCGTTTTAGCGTCCATTGTTTTCGTTCTCCTTTTTTTGCATTAAAATATTTTTGAAATGTTTTTCGAGATTGTACGGAAGTTCGGATATAAACTTTACGTCGTAACCTTTGAGCGACGCGAGTAACTTACCCGTTTCTTCGACTTTCAATCTGATAGTAGCCTGATTGTATTGTTCCTGCAAACGGATAATATCGTACCCCGCCTTTAAGAATTTATCGTAATCGGCTTCGTTCGTAAATTCTATTTTCATATCCTTTACGGGGCGATTGCGTATATCGTCCATATTCGCGACGTCGATTATATGCCCGTCGTTTATAAGAGCGACGCGGTCGCACGTCGTTTCGAGTTCTTCGAAAAGGTGGCTGCTCATAAATATCGTCTTGCCCTTTTTGTGTTCTTCCTTTATGATGTCGAGGAACGTTACTCTCATAAGAGGGTCAAGACCGGTAGTGGGTTCGTCGAGAATGATTATCGGCGAATCGTTCATAAGCGCGGCGACGAGCGCGGTTTTCTGCTTCATACCCTTACTCATACGCTTTAAGTTCGCGCGGGGGTCGAGTTGAAGTCTTTCGATGAGTTCGTTTGCGTAACTCATATCTTTAAGTCCGTAAAACTCTGCCTGGCATTTCAGAAAAGCGATACCCGTAGGCAAATCGGGGAAAGCGATTTCGCCCGGGACGTAGCCGATATTTTTCGCGATCTCGCTTGCGTGTTCCCACGAAGTAAGCCCGTTCACCTTAACCGTTCCGCCCGTAGGTCTGATAAAACCCAAAATATTACGGATGGTAGTCGTTTTACCGCTGCCGTTAGTACCGACGAAGCCTACCATCTCGCCCTTTTTTATGGTGAGATTTTCATTGAAAACACCTCTGCCGTTACCGTAGTCTTTGGTAAGATTTTCTATTTCGATTACGTTTTCACTCATTTCAACGCGCCTCCGAAATCTTTGTCTTCTTTATAGAATTTCATAAAATAATCTTCGAGGGTTTCTCTGCGGTTTGAAAATTCCACCGCGTTGCAATCGGACAAAAGCGCGATAAACGCGTTAAGATCTTTGTCTTCGAGCGACATCTTCAATTTTCCGTCGCGATCCAAACCTTCCGTTTTAAGCGAAGAAATCGTCTTGCTTTCTTTTTCGAATCTCTTTTCGTCGTTTTCGCTTGCGAATTTAACCGAATAAAATTTAAGAGTAGCATGTTTCAAATCGTCCGCGACGAATTCGGAAACAATTCGTCCGTCTTTGATAATCGCTATCCGGTCGCAAGTAGAGTCGATTTCCGAGAAGATGTGGCTGGAAAGCAATATCGTCTTTCCGCGAGCCTTTTCTTCGTGTATAAAGTTTACGAAAACCTCCTGCATAACGGGGTCGAGCCCGCTCGTGGGTTCGTCTAAAATAAGCACTTCCGGGTCGCTCATAAACGCGGTTACCACCGCAAGTTTACGTTTTACCCCCAGACTCATTCGCTTGGTTTCGCCCCTTAAAGCAATATCGTCGAGTTCGAACAGATCGAGCATTTGTTTAAGTCGTTCTTCGTTTTTTATCCCCTGCAAATTCTGCATCATACGAATAAATTCCCAACCCGTAAGACCTTGGGGCAAAGCGATTTCTCCGGGGATATAGCCTACCTTCGAAAGTATCTCGTAATACTTGTCGAACGTCGGTTTACCGAAAATGAAAGTCTGACCTTTGTCGGGTTTCGAAAAACCCATCAGGTGTCTTATAGTCG
>USOJ01000143.1 GCA_900556195.1 uncultured Eubacteriales bacterium | reverse complement strand
TTTACCGCTTTTCGCGGCTATAATATCGCTGCGGTTGGGGAAACGAATCGTATTGTCGGATTTATTCCAACCGCCTTTACTCACCTCTTCGCCAGTCGCGGTTTCGCCGAGATATAGTTTTACGTTATCTATATCGCCCGCCACGGCGGTGGCAGGATCGGAGTCCTCTTTGAGTTTAACCGAAACGTAGTCGAACGGGACTTCGGTCGCGACGAGTTCTTTCGCCTCGGTAACCGCTATATATTCCTTGGTTACGACGGGAGTATCGCCTTCGGCGGCAGCCGAAACGAACCCGAAAGCCGTAAATACGGATATAACGCCGATTAAAACGGCTATTATGCGTAAACTTTTTTTGCTTTTCATAGTTCTCTCCGTGAAAACATATTGACTGATTATATTCTATTCTACACTTTTAACTTGATTTTGTCAATGCAAAAAACGTAAAAAACTTAACAATTATCAAATATATAAAGGAAATTACGAAAAAACTATTACAAAAACCCCTTTCAGGCGGTTTTATACGCGTGAAAGGGGTTGAAGTTTTTTATTTTCTGCCCGTCGAGCCGAAACCGCCCTCGCCCCTGACGGTGTCGGAGAGTTCGTCCTTTTCTTCGTATTCCGCGAAAAGGTAAGGAGCGATTACGAGTTGAGCGATTCTTTCGCCTTTCGCGACGGTCTGAGCCTCTTTGCCGTGATTGTGGAGCGCGACCTTGATTTCTCCGCGATAATCGCTGTCGATAACCCCGACTTTATTTGCGGGGGCAAGTCCGCGTTTGCACGCCAAGCCGCTTCTCGCGTAGACGAGCCCTACGTAGCCGAGCGGTATTTCGACCGCGATGCCCGTGCCTATAAAAGCCGTTTCGCCCGCGGGGATAACCACGTCGTTTTCTTCCGCGCCGTAAAGGTCGCCGCCCGCGCTTCCGGCGCTGCCGTATGTCGGAGCGACCGCCCTTTCGTTAAGTTTCTTGAAGTTGATTTTCATTTTAATAATACTCCTTTGCGAGAACGACTTCGCCTTTTTCGGCTGTTTTTCGTAGGTCTATTATTCTTTGATTTTCCGACCCTCTGAACGCGAGCGAAATATTCCGTAAATTCTTGTCGTATCTGCCGTCTACGAGAATATCCGCCGCCGAGAGAATTTCTCTTGCCGTCGGCAAAGCCGCGCGCGAGGACGAAAGGAGTTCTTCGTAGGTAAACCCCGAATATATCCACACCGTTTTGCCCTGCGTTTCGCTTTTTACGCGGCGTATGAGTTCAAGCACTCCACGCTGATTTTCGGGTTCGAAAGGTTCGCCGCCGAGCACCGACAATCCTTTTATATAAGACGGTTGAAGGCTTTTTATCACTTCGTCTTCGACTTCTTTCGCAAAAGGTTTGCCGTAATCGAAATTCCAGGTGGCGGCGTTGAAACAATCTTCGCAGCGGTTTCTGCATCCCGACACGAAAACGGAAGTCCTCACCCCCGTTCCGTTCGCGATATCGCAATATTTTATTTCGCCGTAGTTCATTACAGGTGCAAAACCCTCTCTTTGATTTCCTGCGTTCTGCCCTGATTCCAGAACTGCGTGCCGATATATCCGCAGGTACGACGCGCCACGTTCATTTTGGACTGATCGCGGTTATGGCAGTTAGGGCATTCCCACACGAGTTTGCCGTCGTTATCGGTTACGATCTGCATTTCACCGTCGTATCCACACACCTGACAATAGTCGCTCTTGGTGTTGAGTTCGGCGTACATTATGTTATCGTAGATGTACTTCATGAGTTCGAGTACCGCGGGGATATTGTTTTGCATATTCGGCACTTCTACGTAACTTATCGCGCCGCCCGGCGAAAGTTGCTGAAATTCGCTTTCGAATTTGAGTTTGGTGAACGCGTCTATCTTTTCGGTTACGTGTACGTGGTAACTGTTGGTGATATAGTTTTTATCGGTAACGCCCTCGATAACGCCGAAACGTTTTTGCAGACATTTCGCGAATTTATAGGTCGTGCTTTCGAGCGGAGTGCCGTAAAGCGAGAAGTCTATGTTCTCTTTGGCTTTCCATTCCTTGCACTTATCGTTCATGTGCTGCATGACCGAAAGAGCGAAAGGCTTGGCTTCTGCGGAAGTATGCGATTTACCCGTCATATACTTGACGCATTCGTAAAGCCCCGCGTAGCCGAGCGATATGGTCGAATAACCGCCGTAAAGGAGTTTATCGATCGTTTCGCCTTTTTTAAGTCTTGCAAGCGCGCCGTACTGCCACAAAATCGGAGCGGCGTCCGAAAGAGTGCCTTTAAGTCTGTTATGGCGAAGCATCAGAGCGCGGTAGCAAAGGTCGAGCCTTTCGTCGAAAATCTTCCAGAATTTATCTACGTCTTTACCCGAAGACAACGCTACGTCAACGAGGTTAATGGTAACCACTCCCTGATTGAATCTGCCGTAATATTTGGGTTTGCCGTTTTCGTCGACGTAAGGAGTCAGGAAACTTCTGCACCCCATACAGGTGTAGCAATGCCCTTCGCCGTTTTTATCGACTTTGTATTCGAGCATTTTCTTTTCGGAAATATAGTCGGGTACCATACGCTTCGCGGTGCATTTCGCGGCGAGTTCGGTAAGATACCAGTACTTGGAGTCTTCGGTTATATTGTCGGGTTCGAGAACGTATATGAGTTTGGGGAACGCGGGGGTAATCCACACGCCCGCCTCGTTCTTTACGCCCTGTATCCTTTGCAGAAGCGTTTCTTCGATAATGACCGCAAGGTCCTTTTTTTCCTGCTCGTTTCTCGCTTCGTTCAGGTACATAAAGACGGTGATGAAAGGAGCCTGACCGTTGGTCGTAAGAAGGGTTACGACCTGATATTGTATGGTCTGAATACCCCTTTTAATCTCGTTGCGAAGGCGTTTTTCGGCTATCTTGTTTATAAGGTCGGTGTCGGTGATACCCGCTTCGGCGAGTTCTTCGACGACTTCCTTTCTTATTTTCTGTCTGCTTATATCCACGAACGGCGCAAGATGGGTAAGAGAAATAGACTGCCCGCCGTACTGGTTGGAAGCCACCTGCGCTATTATCTGCGTCGCGATATTGCAAGCCGTGGAAAAACTATGCGGCTTTTCGATATACGTTCCGCTTATAACCGTGCCGTTCTGCAACATGTCTTCGAGATTGACGAGGTCGCAGTTATGCATGTGCTGAGCAAAATAATCGGCGTCGTGGAAGTGAATGATACCTGCTTCGTGCGCGGCGACGATGTCTTTCGGCAACAAAATACGCTTGGTTATGTCCTTGCTGACTTCGCCCGCCATATAGTCTCTCTGAACGCTGTTGACGGTCGGGTTTTTGTTGGAATTTTCCTGTTTGACTTCCTCGTTGTTGCACTCGATAAGGCTTAAAATACGATCGTCCGTCGTGTTCGCCTTTCTCGCAAGTTCGCGTGTGTAACGATAAGTTATATAGTTACGGGCAACGCGATATTTTTTATGCGCCATTATCTCGTTTTCGACGAGATCCTGTATTTCTTCTACGCTTAAAGCGCGCGAAGAAGCCATCGCGATTTTCGCGACGTTATCCCCTACCGCTCTTACTTCTTCGTCCGAAAGTCTGTCCGCTTCCCCTACGGACGCGTTCGCTTTCGCCACCGCGTTGACTATCTTCGCCTCGTCGAACGCGTCTTCTCTTCCGCTTCTCTTGATTATTTTCATATCCGACCTCCCCTCGCGGCAACCTGCCGCAATTTTATCGTTGAAATTATTTCAGTGCCAATAGTATATCATACGCAAAATAATTTTGCATAGTGCAAAAGCAACATTTTAAGCGTTTTCACAAAAAAGCACAATATATAGTACGTTGCACGAAATTTTTGCACAAAATGTAGAAAATAAAAATAGTCTTTTCCAACCGAAAAAGACCCGTTAAAAGTATAAAAAATTGTGAAATTTTCCTTAGTCGCAGACAGTCGGATTCAAGTACGCATTCCGTCATTGCGTCAATGCCGAGTTAAATAACTTGCTTGCAAGGGTTATTTAAC
>USOJ01000142.1 GCA_900556195.1 uncultured Eubacteriales bacterium | reverse complement strand
TACGGCGGCGTAACCCACTCGGGATTCGGGCTCGGTTTCGAAAGAATGATAATGTACTTAACGGGCATAGGCAACATCCGCGACGTAATACCGTTCCCCCGTACCGTCGGCAATCTCGAATATTGAGATCCCGTAAGGGCGGTTTTCCGCGGAGCGGACGGTTAAAAACGAAAGGCAAACAAATAACGATTCAGGAAGGCTATCGTGAAGATAATAATAGACGCTTACGGCGGAGATAATTCGCCCGTCGAAATAGTAAAAGGCGCGCTTGCCGCGCTCAAAGAAAAAGAAAATTTTGACATCGTGCTGGTCGGCAAAGAGGGCGGAATAAAAAGCGTTCTCGCCGAAGAAGAGTACGATACGCTCCGCGTTTCGGTGGTCGACGCAGACGAGGTTATCGGTTGCGACGAAACTCCTACGGAGGCTATCCGTAAAAAACCGGATTCGTCCGTCGTGAAGTGCGTCAAACTTCTCAAAGAAGACGAAAACGCTTCTGCGTTCGTTTCGGCGGGCTCTACGGGAGCCGTTTTAACGGCTGCGGTACTTCTTTCGCCGAGAATAAAAGGCGTAAACAGACCCGCGCTCGCTCCGCTTTTCCCGAATATGAAAGGCGGCGAAACCTTGTTTCTCGACTGCGGCGCGAACGCCGATTGCAAGCCGATAAATCTTCAACAGTTTGCGGTTATGGGCAGCGTGTATATGAATCAGGTAAAGGGCGTAAAACAGCCTAAGGTCGCGTTGCTTTCAAACGGCACGGAAGACGCCAAGGGCAACGCTCTTACCAAAGAAGCGTTCGTCCTGCTCAAAAACACCCCGTCCGTGAACTTCGTCGGCAATATGGAAGCGAGGGATATTCTTTCGGGCGAGTACGACGTGGTAGTAACCGACGGTTTCTACGGCAATATCGCTCTTAAATCGATGGAAGGCATAGTGTCGTGCATATTCTCCGAATTAAAAACGCAGATTTACTCTTCATTGAAGGGTAAAATCGGCGGTATGCTTCTTAAAAAATCTTTCAAAAAGGTCAAAGACAAACTCGATTACAATAAAAAAGGCGGAGCGTTGCTTCTCGGTATGAAAAAGACGGTAGTCAAAGCGCACGGATCCTCCAAAGCGGAAGCATTCAAAAACGCGGTACTTCAGGCTTACGAGTGTTCTTCGCTGGACGTTTCCGAAAAGATTTCCGAAGAGATAGCCGCATTAAGCGGTGAAAGCGTATGATATTCGACGTAGCCTCCTGCGAAGAGATAATCGGTTTTTCGTTCAAGGATAAAAACCTGCTTCGCCAATGTTTTACTCACGCTTCGTATACGCACGAGCATCCGTCTTTTCAGAATAACGAAAGACTCGAATTTTTCGGCGATTCCGTTCTCGGATATTGCGTTTCGGAGTATCTTTATAAGAATTACCCGAATTCCGACGAAGGCGCGCTTACCGAAATCAAACAAAGTCTGGTTTCGCATAAACCGCTTTCCGAAGCGATTCAGAGGCTCGGTTTAGACGAGTACGTTCTGTACGGCGAGGGCGAAAGGAAAAATCTCAAAAACCACTCCGCGGCTTGTGAAAATCTCTTCGAAGCCATAGTGGCGGGGATATATCTCGACGAAGACGGCGGGCTTGAAAGGGCTAAAAAGTTTATTTTCGACGAACTTTCGCCGTTGCTTCCGAAAACCGCTCCCGCAAAAGCGACGAAAAAATCCGAAAAACGAACGCCCGTAAAAGACCCGAAAAATCTTTTGCAGGAATACGTTCAGAAATATAAAAAAGGCAAAATAGAGTATATCGTCAAAGGTCGAAAAGGACCGGATCACAATCCGACCTTCGTCGTGTCTTTGGCGGTAGACGGAAAAGAGATTGCCGAAGCGGAAGGCAATTCTAAAAAAGAAGCCGAAAAGATTTGCGCCGAAAAAGGGCTTAAACGCCTGAATACGAAGCAAAAATCTTACGCGGCGAAAGGCGAAAAGCCCGCCAAAAACAAATCCGCCGAAAAAACGGATAAGCCGAAAGGCAAGTCCAAAGCAAAAAGCGGTAAAACCGCCGCAAAAAAAAGAACTAACAAGGAGTAACAAGTGGATTTCAAAAAGGTTGAACTGATCGGTTTCAAATCCTTTGCCGATAAACAAGAAATCAGATTCGATAACGGCGTTACCTGTATAGTCGGTCCGAACGGTTGCGGAAAGAGTAACGTTGCGGACGCCATCAGGTGGGTGCTCGGCGAAATGTCCGCCAAGACCATGCGCGGAACGAGCATGCAAGACGTTATCTTCAACGGCACGCAGAACAGAAAGTCGCTTTCTTACTGCGAAGTTTCGCTGACGTTCGACAACACCGGTCGTATTTTCAAGAGTTACGACGTCGACGAAGTAGTATTCACGCGTAAACTTTTCCGTTCGGGCGAAAGCGAATACTATATAAACAAAACGCCGGCAAGACTGCGCGACATAGTAGACGCGTTGCACGAATGCGGCGTAAGTAAAGAAGGGTATACGATTATCGGGCAGGGCAAAGTTTCCGAAATTCTGTCGTCGAAGCCCGAAGACCGCCGCGCCATTTTCGAAGAAGCGGTAGGCATCGCGAAGACCAAAGCCAAAAGGCTCGAAACCATGCGTAAACTCGACAGAACGCGCGACAATATCAGCCGTATAGTCGATATTACCACCGAACTCGAAAGGCAGATCGAACCCCTTACCAAACAAGCGGAAAAAACGAGAACTTACAACGCTTTGAGCGAACAACTCAAATTCCACGAAGTCAACCACTTCCTTTATAAGAGCGAACACGCGCAGGAAGAAAAAGACCGCGTAACGGGTAAAATCGCCGAAATCAACGCCGAAATCGAGCGCAGAAACGCCGAACTCGAACGGTCGATAAAAGACTACGACGAGCATATTCTGCTTATCGCGCAAGCCGACGAATACGTCAAAGCGATAAACGAACAACTCATCGAAAAGAGCGCGGAATACGAACGTCAATCGGGCACGGCGAATCTGTACAAAGAAAAAATCAACTATTTCAAAAGCGAAACCGAAAGACTTAAAGCCGAAACGGAAGCGGCGAAAAAACATATTATCGAACTTGCGGAAAAAGCGAAAGAAAGACAGGATCACGCAAATTCGCTTAAACGCGAGAACGTCGAACTCAACGGCAGGGCGGCTAAAATAAGCGCGGAACTTGCCGAAGTCGTCGCTATAATCACCGAGGGCGAACTCAAAGCCGAAACAGCGAGAAGGGCGCTTATGGAAAGCGTCGAGTCGCTTGCCGACATCAAGCAGAACATAGGTTCTCTGACGGCTGAAAAGGGCGCGCTTGCCGAAAAAGAGCAGGAAACTCTCGATAAAACCGCCGCGACCATAGCCCGTAAAGAGGCTCTCGAAAACGATAAAAAGGCAAAGGAAGAACAACTCGTCCGCGTCGAAAAACAGACGCAGAGAACGAAAGACGAGATAAGGGACGCCGAAAGCGATATCGTTACGACGAACAAGGTTATATCCGAAATCAACTCCAAACTCTATTCGCTCAACGCACAGATATCTTCGCTCGAATCGAATAAAAAGGTCTATCAGAATCTTAAAGAGAGTTACGGCGGATATTCCGACGCGGTAAAGCGTTTAATGCAGGCGTGCAAGCAAAATCCCGAACTCGGCAAACGCAGCAAAGGCGTTGTCGCAAACGCTATCCACACCGAAGCGAAATACGAACTCGCGATAGAAACCGCGCTCGGCGGAGCGGCGCAGAATATCGTAACCGCCACCCCCGACGACGCTCAGGCGCTTATGAACTTTATGAAGAGAAACGAACTCGGCAGAGCGACTTTCCTTCCGATAACGTCCATAAATCCGCGCGGCGAAGGCTCTGAAATCCGCAGAGCGCTCGGCGATCGCGGCGCGCTGGGGCTTGCCCGCGAACTCGTCAAATTCGACGATTATTACGATAAAATCGTATCTTTCCTTCTCGGCAATACCTTGATCGTAGACGATCTCGAAAACGGTAAGACGATAGCGCAACGCTACGGCTTCGCGTTCAAGATAGTTACGCTCGACGGCGACGTTCTC
>USOJ01000141.1 GCA_900556195.1 uncultured Eubacteriales bacterium | reverse complement strand
CCGACCCGCTTTCTTTTACTTCGTTTATCCCCGTCCGATGTATCACCCCGCGTAAAACGTCGCGTGAACGCCGTAAAACGCTCGGATATATTTTTCGTCGGCAGAAGGCAAATTCCCCCTTACCGACACCTTTCCGCTTGCCGATAATAAGACCTCTCTTACGATTTTGCCGTCTTCGCCGCCGTCGGTCAAACTCACGCGGTCGAGTTTGTTATAATTTTCGTCGTACACTTCGCCGTTTTCGACTATCACCCGCTTGTTGCGTTTTTCGCCGAGCAGGTATTTTACGAAATCTTTCAACTGCCCGTTGCTGAAATACGGCGGGATATATCCTACTATGTCGTTCCATTTTCGTTTGAGCGGAGCGAGCCGAAAATTATAAATTCCGTCTATTGCGTACTCTTCGAAATTCCTGAGCCGCCTTATTATATATTTTTTGTCTTCGTCGAGGTCGGCGGCAATCAAAGCCGCGCGGAGCAATTCCGTTTCGAACCCGTCAAGACCTTCGAACCGCACGTTTTTACGAAAATACGCGTATTTGTATCTCACCGCGATTACGTCCGCGATACGGTCTTCGACCTCGCCTTTGAACAAATCGGCGTACTGTTTATTTATTTTCAGCGTCAGCGTGGAACGCTCGCCGTTAAGCGACACGCCCGCGCTTCCGTTAAAATCGCTTAAAAAGCCCGCCAATCCGCGACCGACGTAACCTATATTTTCCGCTCCGTCGCCGCCTTCGCTTACTTTTATTTCTTTCATAGTCATAGTTTACGCCGTTTTATTGCTTTAATTTATTTTTGCAAAGGATATTTTTTTGCGAGTTTTGACGAACCGATAGAAAAACTTATAAATTTCGGCAAAAACCACGCTTGAAAACCCTATCGCGACAATTTTAAGCCATTCTCCCGCGCCGAGCGGAACTATTCTGAAAAACTCGCCCGCCACCTGCGTAAGCAATACCTGAAACGCGAAAGTAAGCGCGAAGGTTACTACCATCAACTTATTTTTCATAACCGATTTAAGCAGGCTGTCGCTGCCGATCGCCCTGCAATTGAACGCGTTGAAAAGTTGAAAAGTTACGAACAGGCAAAATATCGCCGTTAACCTTTTTTCGTCGCCGACCTGCATAAAATCAAAGAGATATTCCGCTAAAATGACCGCGGAAGCGTACAGTCCGTGAACGATTATTTTGAACAGCATAGAGCGGCTTAACAAATTGTCCGTTCTTTTAACCGGTCGTCGTTCCATAGCCGAATCGTCGCCGCTTTCAAGCGCGAGCGTGAGCGCGGGCGGTCCGTCCATTATGATATCTATCCATAAGAGTTGCACGGCGTTGAACGGATTATTAAGACCGAGCGCAAGGCTTAGCAAAACGACTATCATAGACGTAACGTTGACGGTCAACTGGAAAGTTATAAACCGCTGAAAATTGCGGTAGATATTTCTGCCGAACGAAACCGCCTTGACGATCGTCGGGAAAGAATCGTCCAGAAGCACCACGTCGCTCGCTTCTTTGGTGATTTCCGAACCCGACCCCATGGCTATACCTATGTCGGCGCGTTTGATTGCGGGCGCGTCGTTTACCCCGTCCCCCGTAACGGCAACCACTTCTCCGCCCGACTTTAACGCTTCTACGACTTTAAGTTTCGTCTTAGGCGAACTTCTCGCGATGACGGCAACCGTCTTTAATCTTACGGATAAAGCCGCTTCGGAAAGTCCGTCGAGTTCGCTCGCCGAAACGACTTCACCACCGCGCGATAAAAGCGAAAGTTCGTTCGCGACGGCGGTAGCCGTCGCGGCGTTGTCGCCCGTCATAACGATAACCCTTATGCCCGCGTTTTTGCATGACGTAACCGCTGCTTTCACGTTCTTTCTTACGGGGTCCGAAATAACCGCGAACCCGTCGAAATCAAGTCCGTCTTCGGCGTTTCCGCTTGCGAAAGCGATAACTCTTTTGCCCTCGCTCTGATACGCCGAAATCTCTTTAAGATACGCAATAGAGCGGTTTTTCGATATTAAGCACTTATCGAGAATGACTTCGGGCGCGCCTTTTAAGTAAGTCTTTCCGTTCACGACGGACGACATATACTTATACGACGAATCGAACGGCACCACGTCGTCGACCTTGTTTTCTCTTCTCGCTTTTACGTAGTCAACGCCCCGTTTTTCAGCGTCTGCCAAAAGCGCGCATTCGGTAGCCGAGCCGAAATATTCACGTCTGCCGCCGACTATTTTTATTTCGGCGGTAGAGTTTACGGCAGAGTTGAACGCGATTTTATCTTCGCTTTCTCTGCCGTTTGCGCCGCCGATTTTAACGACCGTCATTTTGTTTTCGGTTAAAGTTCCCGTTTTATCCGAGCATATAATGCTGACGCAACCGACCGTTTCGGCGGCGACGAGTTTACGGATAAGCGCGTTAGACTTTGCGAGTTTAAGCACGTTAAGAGTAAGCGATATTGCCGCCGTAGTCGGTAAGCCTTCGGGAACGGCTGCGACTATCAGGACGATCGCCTCGATAAAGCAGTCCTGTACGGACACGAAATTTACGTTGCCCGTAATAACGAGTTTGACGACCGACAATATAAACGCCAAAGAGGCGGCTATCGAACCCACTATCGTAACCGTTTTACCGAGCCGCGTGAGTTTTTCGCTTAACGGCGCCGAAACCGCGCTTTCCAACGTCAGATCGCTTGCTATTTTGCCGAGTTCGGCGTTCGCGCCCACGGCGGTAACTATCATTTTGCCCGTTCCGCCGCAGACGAAAGTACCCGAATACGCCACGTTGAACCTTTCGGCGAGAGCGGCGTTTTCTTTTACCTTCGCGTCGGCGTTTTTCCCCACGGGCAGACTTTCGCCGGTCAGAGTCGATTCGTCTACCGTCAAGCCTCGACTTTCGATAAGTCTTCCGTCGGCGATAATTTTATCGCCCGTTTCGATTATAACCACGTCGCCGACCACTATTTCTTCTTTGGGTATGACGGTAATTTCGCCGTCGCGAACGACTTTTACGCTCACTTTGTCGTACTCTTTGCCGAGTAATTCGAAAGCCTTTTCGGATTTTCCTTCCATTATCATGGTAAGCCCGACGGACAAAGCGATCGCTATAAAAATGCCGACGCATTCGTAAATATCGCCGTCGCCGGTGCGCAGAAACTTGCCGATATTGACGCCGACCGTGATTATCCAGGCAAATTCGAGAATGACGAGCGTCGGCTCGGCAAGGCAGGAAAACAGCCTTTTAATAAAACTCGTTTTTCGCTTTTTCGGCAAAGCGTTGCTCCCGAAATTTTTACGGTTTTCGGCAACCCTTTCGGCGTTAAGTCCGTTTTTGAGCGAACTGCCCGTAAGGCTTTCTATTTTTTGTAACGGAAAATCAAAATAATTCATAATAACTAATACAATATATTTTGTATCGCTCCGCATTATTACCCCCTATTTGCTTGAAATATTTTGCAAAAGGTGGTATTATCATAAAGTGTTACGGATATTCAAAAGAGGTAAAATGAAATGAGCGAATACTTGAAACTCGATATAAAAGGTTTTGAAACCGAACTCCCGATACTTCCGCTTCCGAGCGGCATTAACATAGCGTTTTTTAATCTGCACGGCGACGCTTCTTTAACGGAACATTGCGGCAAAGAACTTGCGAAATATCTTTCGGACTGCGACGTACTTATAACCGCCGAATCGAAAGGGCTTCAACTTACGCACGTTTGCGCGAGAGAACTCGGGCACAGATATTACGCCGTCGCGAGAAAGTCTAAAAAACTCTATATGCAGGACGGAATCGAAGTCGATTACGGCTCTTCGATAACGACGGGCAAACCGCAGCAACTCTACCTTTCCAAACACGACGTAGACCTCCTGAAAGGCAAAAAAGTCGGCATTGTAGACGACGTGGTTTCTACGGGCGAAAGTTTACTCGGGCTTGAAGCGCTCGTCAATAAAGCGGGCGGCGTTATAACCAAAAAGGCTTTCGTTTTAGCCGAAGGCGGCGCGGCGGACAGAAAAGACATAGTCTATCTCGCCAAAATCCCTCTTCTTTGATTTTATTGCTATCCAAAATAATTAC
>USOJ01000140.1 GCA_900556195.1 uncultured Eubacteriales bacterium | reverse complement strand
CTCTTCAGCCTTGCAGGGGTATAGCCGCAAAAGCGAGAGATACGCGCCGCCCTTTTCGCAAGAGAACGAACGCCCCTTGCTGCCTCTGCCGCCGCTTTGGCGGCGGGCGATCATAAGCACGTCTTCGGCAGGGTCTTTAAGTTTTTTAAGTTCGTCGTTCGTCGACGCCACTTCGTCAAAAATTATCGTCTTCATTCTGAAATATCTTATCTACCGCTTCTTTCGCGGTGTCGTACGAAAACCCCTTCGACAGTAAATATTTATAGCATTTAAGCGAGTTTTCGCGTGTTTTTTCTTTTGTCCTGGAATACTTTTCGGCAACGGCGAGTGCGGAAGGCAATTCGTCGCCCAAGTTGTCGAGCGCAGCCGACATATCTTCGTCCGATACTCCTTTACGCTTCAACTCCATTGCGATCAGCCTTTTGCCTTTGTTTTTTGAAACGCTCCTCGCGTAGTCGGCGGAATAGTCCGCGTCGTCGATAAACGAATACGAAGCCATTTTTTCGATAACTCCGTCGATCGTCTTGTCGAGATAACCTTTGGTTTTAAGATAGTCGCGCACTTGTTTTTCGGTCTTTTTGGAACGCGAAATAAAATTCAACGCCTTGTCGAGCGCGCGCGCTTTTTCGCTGTCGGCTTGTATCTCGTCCAACTTCTCTTTTTCTATTTCCGTTCCGATTTTAAGTCGGTAACGCATTACGGTTTCGAGTTCGAGTCCGCAATAAAAGGCGTTGTCGAGATAGATATTGCATCTCGTCGGGGTTTTTACCTGCGGTTTTATGTCCGTAATTTTATTCATAGGCGTAATATCCTTCCGAGATTTTGTCGATTTCGGCTTTGCCGATAAGTAAATCGTTTACGGCGGAAATAACGCTTTCGCTCGGCTTTTTAACGGCGATTTTAACCTTTACGTTTTGGTCGAAGTCGGTGGATAGCACGGTTATCGGGTTATTTTGCGTAAATTTCAGAAAGTGGGAATACGCGTCGTAGTTAAACGAAATTCCGTAAACGTCGGACGGGTAAAAATTTACTTTGCCCGCAAGCCCGATTGCGGACGAAACCGCGCCCGAATAGGCTCTTACCAAGCCGCCCGCGCCGAGTTTTATTCCGCCGAAATATCTCGTAACGACGGCGATAACGTTGTATAAACCGTTGTTTTTAATCGCTTCGAGCATAGGTTGCCCCGCCGTGCCCTGCGGTTCTCCGTCGTCGGAAAATCTCGCCGCGCCGCTTTTTAAGGCGAACGCGTAGCAGTTGTGCGTGGCGAACGGATGATTTTTTTTAACAAAAGATAAAACTTCGCGCGCTTCTTCTTCCGTTTCGACCCGTTTTATAAGGCAGATAAACTTCGAACGTTCGATTATCGTTTCGTTCGTTATCTCTTTTTTGATTTCCGAGTAGAAAGAATCCATAGAGATATATTAGCATTTATCCGCGTTTAAGTCAAAAGAATAATTGACAAGCAACTGAAAAACTCATATAATGTTTTCGTTATGAAAAGCAATTTCGGTTTCGTTCAGGGTAAAACTCATACCGCGCTTAAACCCGACGGTTATTACGTCTGGGATTCGTCGGTTATAGAAGCGGACGGCAAATATCATATGTTCGCTTCGCGCTGGAAAAAAGAACTCGGTTTCGGTTGGCATTGGCTTTTCAACAGCGAAATCGCGCACTTCGTCGCGGATACCCCCGACGGGGAATTTAAGTTCAGAAACGTCGTTTTGCCGCGCAGGGGCAGGCAATATTTCGACGGAATGAATACGCATAATACCTGCGTGAAGTACTGGAACGGCAAGTATTACCTTTACTATATGGGCACGACTTACGGCGGGGATATTCCGACGGCGGATACGCCGATCATTACGCCATGGAAACCTGGAACAGAAAGCGTATAGGTCTTGCCGTTGCGGACGACGTAAACGGCGAATTCGTCCGCCGCGATACGCCGCTTCTTCTGCCGAGAGATTGCTCGCATTGGGATTGTACGATTACGACCAACCCGTCCGTGGTTATTCTGCCCGACGGTAAGACGTATATGATATACAAATCGCGCCGCTCCTACGGCGCGCCGCTTCAACTCGGCATAGCGGTTGCCGACCGACCCGACGGCGAATTTACGAGGTTGACAGAAGACCCCGTATTGCAGACGGGCGATAAAAACAAACATATCGAAGACCCGTTTTTGTGGTACGACGAAAAACGTAAAAAGTTCTGTATGCTCGCCAAAGACGATTCCAAAAACGGAAGCAAGGGTATAACGGGCGAGTGGGGCGCGGGTTTTTACGCCGAAAGCGACGATTGTATAAATTTCGAGATACCCGAAAATCCAAAAGCGTATTCGAGAAACGTCGAATGGACGGACGGAAGAAAGACCACTCAATGTAATCTCGAAAGACCGTCTTTGCTGTTCGATAAGAACGGCGAGCCGATATATCTGTATTGTGCGAGCGGCGACGGAAAAAGTCCGTACGGTTTCGAAGGCGAAACTTACGTCGTAGGAATAAAATTAGACAGGAATTAAAAAAATATGAAAAAAGTAACTTTGTTGGGCGACTCCATAAGAATGATAGGCTACGGAGCAAAAGTAGAAGAGGGACTCAAAAAAGAGGGCGTAGAAGTCTTTCAACCCGACGATAATTGCAGATTCGCGAAATATACTCTGCGTATGCTGTTCGACTATAAAGACCAAATCGCGGGCAGCGACGTAATACACTGGAATAACGGTTTGTGGGACGTAAGCGATCTTTTCGGCGACGGACAATTCACTCCGACCGACGAATACGTAAAAACTATGCTCCGCATAGCCGATCTTTTGTTGAAGATAACTCCGAACGTTATTTTCGCTACGACCACGCCCGTCCGCGACGCGTACCCGTGGCAAACGCCCGCCGACATTGCTCGGCTCAACGCGGCGATCGTTCCCGAACTTAAAAAGAAAGGAATAGCGATAAACGACTTATACTCGCTCGTTTACCCCGTCAAGGAAGAAATTATCCGCGACGACGACCTTATTCATCTTAACGACAAAGGCATCGAACTTTGTTCCGCGCAGGTGTTAAAGGCGATAAAAGAAAAACTTTAATTTATCCGCGATTTTCTGCGGTTAAAATAAAAGGCAGGCTTTGAGCCTGCCTTTTTACGTCGTCGATTGAACGCAAAGCGGCAAACGAACGCAAGATCGTTCCGTAAAGCGTTGATTTTTCGGATTAAAAATGTTATAATTCGGTCAGGTAGAGAACGGAGTGAGCGAGCGTATGATTTTTTGTTTTTCGGGAACGGGTAACAGCAGATATATCGCAAGACGAATTGCCGAAGCGACGGGCGACGAAATAATCGACCTTAACGCAAAAATAAAGGCGGGCGATTATTCTTCCGCGCAATGCGGGCGGGATATAATAGTCGTTACACCGACTTATGCTTGGCGTATTCCGAAAATCGTTTCAAAGTGGTTGTACGCAACGGAATTGCCGTCTGCGGAGCGGACTTGGTTCGTGATGGATTGCGGCGGAGAGATCGGAAACGCCGCTAAATACAACCGCCGTATTGCGGAAGAAAAGGGGTTGCTTTATATGGGTACGGCGCAAATCGTCATGCCTGAAAATTATATCGCGATGTTTAACGCTCCGGAAGCCGAAGAGGCAAAGCGTATCGTAGAAAAGGCAGAACCGTATATTGCGGACGTCGTCGGGCGAATAAAATCAGGGCAGGCGTTCGAGCCGCCTCGCAACAATTTTTACGACCGTTTTATGAGCGGACCCGTGAACCCGATTTTCTATCGGTTTTGCGTGAAAGCCGCTCCGTTTCGGGCGACCGACGCCTGTATAGGGTGCGGACGGTGTGTAACAAATTGTCCGCTTAATAATATCCGATTAAACGGCGGAAAACCCGAATGGGGCAAAAATTGCACGCATTGCATGGCTTGTATTTGTTATTGCCCTACAGAAGCTATTGAGTATGGGAAAAAGAGTGTTGGAAAGCCGCGTTATCATTTCGAACAATTAGAGAGCAGATGATTTATAAATCTCTGTACGGAAATTAGAAATTGATAATTTGAAAAATTTCCAGTTTGAAGGAGCGACAGTAT
>USOJ01000139.1 GCA_900556195.1 uncultured Eubacteriales bacterium | reverse complement strand
AATATCTCGATATTCCCCTTCAACACGCCGACGATACCGTGCTTAAACGAATGAATCGTAAAGGCTCGGGCGAAAGTTATCTTGCCTTGATTGAAAAATTAAGAGAAAAAGTCAAGGGTATAGCGATTCGTTCCACGTTTATCGCCGGTTTCCCCGGTGAAACCGAAGAACAATTCGAAAATCTCGTCGGGTTTTTAGAAAAGGCGAAACTCAATAACGCGGGTTTCTTCGCCTATTCGAGAGAAGAAGGCACGCCCGCCTATAAACTCGACGGTCAACTTTCCGAAAAAACTAAAAACGAACGGGTAAAAAAACTTTACGCCGTTCAGAAGAAAATATCTGCCGAAATACTTAAATCTTACGTCGGAAAAACGATAGAAGTTACCGCCGACGGCATAGATTACGATAAAGAAAGATTTTTCGGTCGCGCTTATTTTTCAGCCCCCGACATCGACGGCAAGGTTTACTTTACTTCCGATTTCGACGTAAATCAGGGCGAAAAATATAACGTTTTAATCAAAAGAAGCAATTCTTACGACTTGTTCGGAGAGGTGACAAGATGAATTTACCAAACAAACTCACTTTAAGCAGAATAATATTGATTCCGTTTTTCATAGCGGCGTTTTACGCTCCGTTCACGGGACATTATTTCGTCGCGCTCGCGATATTCGCAATCGCTTCGTTTACCGATTTTTTAGACGGTAAAATAGCGAGAAAGTATAACCTTATAACCGATTTAGGCAAGTTTTTAGACCCTATCGCGGATAAAGTTCTGGTAACTTCCGCGCTCGTCATTATGGTAGCCGATCCGAATAATAACGTTTTCACGGCTATACTCGGCGAATATAACCTCGGTCTGATTTTAGGCGGCATAGGCGTCGTTATCATAATCGCAAGGGAGTTGGTCGTTTCGTCGCTCCGTATGATGGCGGCAAAGCAAGGCAAAGTTCTGGCGGCTGAAAAAATAGGTAAAGTAAAAACTTTCTTTACCGACGTAACGCTCGTCGTCGTGCTTCTCGCCTCGGGGCTTTACGAATTTTCTGCGGCGACGGAAGCGGCGAGAATTATAGCGATAATCTCGCTCGTAGGGTTTGGTATATCGGTACTCCTTACGATTATTTCGGGGGTAAGTTATCTCGTTAAAAACAAAGAGGTGTTTGCCGAATGAACGACGACGGTTTAAGAAGAGATTATTTTCGCCTTTTCGGCATATCCAAAGACGAATTCGAACGCAGACTCAGAAAAATAGGCTTCGGCGACTGCTATAAAGTCAAGGTAATGTCCGACGGACTTAAAGTCGAATTTTCCTATCAGAAATTCGAATCTGCCACTTACGGGCTTATCGAAAGTCGATTTGCGGCGGAATTCAAAAACGAAATTTACGCGTTAAGGGATATAGGGCTTAAAGAACAGTTTATCGACGTTCTCAAACTCAACGGAATCAAGGTTTCCGCCGCCGAATCTTTTACGGGCGGAGCCTTGTCTGCGGCGATCACCGCCTTCCCCGGCGCAAGCAAAGTTTTTTACGAAGGGATAATCGCCTATAACGAAGAAGCGAAAGAGGAAAGGCTCGGCGTAAAGAGAGAAACGCTCGAAAACTTTCATCCCGTTTCGAAAGAAGTCGCCGCCGAAATGGCGCAAGGGCTTTTAAGAGAAAGAAAAGCGGATCTGGCTATTTCGACCACCGGCATAGCGGGACCCAAAAGCGACGGTTCGGGTTCGCCTATCGGCTTGTGTTTTATAGGCGTAAGTTATATGGGCGAAACGCAAACTTACAGATATATGTTTACGGGCGACAGGCACGACGTAATAAGAAAAGGCGTAAACGCGGCGATATTCAGGGCGTTGAAGTTCATCACGCGCGAAGTCGTGAGATAATAAAGAAAAAATATCGAGAGGTATAAATATATGTTGGAAGAAAAGCAGAAGGCGCTCGACCTCGTACTTAAAGAGATCGAGAAGCAATACGGAAAAGGCGCGATAATGAAACTCGGGCAAGGCGCGGCGGATCAGACGATAGACGTTATCCCCACGGGCTGTTTAACGCTCGATCTCGCGCTCGGCATAGGCGGCGTTCCGCGCGGAAGAATAATCGAAATTTACGGACCCGAATCTTCGGGTAAAACGACCGTCGCGTTGCACGTCATAGCCGAAACTCAAAAAATGGGCGGCATAGCGGCGTTTATCGACGCAGAACACGCGCTCGACCCCGTTTATGCGGCTAAACTCGGCGTAGACCTCGAAAATCTGTACGTATCTCAACCCGATACGGGCGAACAGGCTCTCGACATTACCGACAATCTCGTAAGAAGCGGAGCGGTTGACCTTATCGTGGTCGACTCGGTAGCCGCGCTTACTCCGAAAGCCGAAATCGAAGGCGATATGGGCGATTCTCACGTCGGTTTGCAGGCAAGACTTATGTCGCAGGCTCTTCGTAAACTTACGGGTATTACCAATAAATCGAAAACCTGCGTTATCTTTATCAACCAACTTCGCGAAAAGGTCGGCGTAATGTTCGGCAATCCCGAAGTTACCCCGGGCGGCAAGGCGCTTAAATTCTACGCTTCCGTACGTATAGACGTAAGAAAGACCGATACGCTTAAAGACAGTAACGGAATGTTCGGTAACAGAACGAAAGCGAAAATCGTCAAAAACAAACTTGCTCCCCCGTTTAAGACGGCAGAATTCGATATTATTTACGGCGAAGGCATTTCGCAGACCGGTTGTATAGTCGATCTCGGCGTGGAGTTCGGAATACTCGAAAAGAGCGGTTCCTGGTTCTCGTATAAAGGCGAAAAAATCGCGCAGGGCAGAGATAAGGCTAAAGATTATCTTACCAATAATCCCGAAATCGAAAAAGAAATCGAAGAACAAATCCGCGAAGCGGCGAAGAACGCCGCAAAGCCTCAATAAAACGGGGCTTTTCGGCGGATAAAGGCGGGTAATTACATATGACGAGAGGCGAAAAAGCCGAACAATATTTCAAACAAGGCTATAACTGCGCGCAGGCGGTTATTTTGGCTTATTCCGATTTAATCGGCGGCGATACCGAAGCCTATTTAAGACTCGCCTCGTCGTTCGGCGGCGGCATAGGCAGACTTCGCGAGGCGTGCGGAGCGTTTACGGGCAGTTGCATGGTCGCGGGGCTTCTGAAAGGCTACGACGATAATAACGGCGTAAGCAAAGCCGAACATTACGCGCTTATTCAACGCCTTGCGGCTAAAAATAAAGCAGTAAACGGCTCGATTATCTGCAGAGAATTGCTCGCGGGTACCGTTAAATTGTCGAGCGACGATCCGTCGGTGAGAACGGCGGAATACGTCAGGAAACGCCCGTGCGCGGAACTCTGTAAAATCGCGGCGGACGTTCTTGCGGAAGAACTCGGAATACAAGAATGAAATCGCTTAAAGAACTTTACAAAATCGGGCGCGGACCGTCGAGTTCCCACACCATGGGACCCGAAAAGGCGTGCCGCATATTCAAAGTGAAAAATATCGAAGCCGAAGAGTTTAAGGTTACTCTCTTCGGCTCGCTTTCCGCTACCGGCAAAGGGCATCTTACCGATAAAATAATCGAAGAAACCTTTTCGCCGATAAAAACCGAAGTTGTATTCGGCGATACGAACGAAGAAAATCTCGTTCATCCCAACACTATGGTTTTAGCCGCTTACAGTGGCGGAAAAGAAATCGATAAAGCCACGGTTTACAGCGTCGGCGGCGGAGAAATCGTATTCGACGGCGAAAAAACGCAGGAAAGCAGAGAAGTATATCCTCATAAAAATTTCGCCGAAATCAAGGAATTTTGCCTTGAAAACGACCTTAAACTCTGGCAGTACGCCGAAGTTTTCGAGGGTGAAGAAATTTTAGACTATATCGGTTCGGTATGGGAAGAAATGAAAGCCTGCGTCGCAAGGGGGCTTAAAGCCGACGGTATATTGTCGGGCGGGCTCGGCACGAGAAGAAAGGCGAAAATTCTCTACGAACAGTACGTGCTGAACGAAGACGAAGAAACCCGCGAAAACAGACTCGTGTGCGCCTACGCTTTCGCGGCGTCGGAAGAAAACGCCGACGGCGGCAGGGTCGTTA
>USOJ01000138.1 GCA_900556195.1 uncultured Eubacteriales bacterium | reverse complement strand
CGCGGGTATATGAGATACGATAACCTCGGCGGATTCAAAAGTATAGATAAGTTCGTCGGTAATAAAATAGACGCTTTGATAAAAAGCGATAAATCTATGCGGTCGCTTTACGAATTGATGTTTTCGGAAAGCGAGAACGTCATGTTCGAAGAAACGGACGGGTTCAGAATCAAAAAGACGACCTACGGACAAGTAAAAGCGACGGTCGAAGAGATTTCGCCCGATATA
Organism: uncultured Eubacteriales bacterium; assembly: GCA_900556195.1. Lineage (GTDB taxonomy): Bacteria > Bacillota > Clostridia > Christensenellales > Borkfalkiaceae > UBA10281. The sequence continues at coordinate 3,865 of USOJ01000138.1, read as the reverse complement.
CGTCGAAAAGTCGATTCCGATAACGGCTCGGGAAAAGGCGTATATATGGACAATTGTCCACTTATGATAGCGGTTTTCTGGGCTATACTCAAAGCAGGTTATAAACCGCTGCTTGTAAATAAGCGATTGCCCGACGAAACGGTCGAAAACACTCTGAAAGAGTTGAACGCCGTCGCCGTGGTGTCGGACGGGAAAAATTTTTCAATAAAAACCGTTAAAGCGTTGGATTTGCGTAAAAGCGACGATACGAATAGCGACGTTCCGTTCGGCGATGAGTTTTTTGTAATGTCTTCGGGAACTAATTCGGTAAAAGTTTGCGCTTACACTTCGGCGCAGGTCGTTCCGATTATAGAAAACAGCGCGTACATACTCAGACATAACAAAACGATAAAGAAGCATTATAACGGCGAGTTGAAATTATTGACATTGTTGCCGTTTTACCATATCTTCGGTTTCGAGGCGGTTTATCTTTGGTTTGCGTTTTTTTCGCGCACGTTCGTGCTTTTGAAAGATTTAAGCCCCGCAACTGTTCAGAACACTATTAAAAAGCATAAAGTTACGCACGTTTTTGCCGTTCCATTGTTCTGGAACACCGTTAAAAATAAAGCCGTAGCCGAAATTAAAACGCGCGGCGAAAAAACCGTAAAGAAATTCGGAAAGGGTATGTCGATTTCGGCAAAACTCGGAAATTCGCTTTTAGGCAAAGAATTCAAAAATATAGCGTTCAAAGAAGTCAGAGAAAAACTTTTCGGCGAAAGCGTTCGTTGCATGATAAGCGGCGGAAGTCCGATACCGAAAGAAACTCTTGAATTTTTTAACGGCATAGGCTATTCGCTCGTCAACGGCTACGGAATGTCCGAAATCGGCATAACCTCGGTCGAACTCTCTTCGAGATATAAAGCCATAGTCGATTGCTCGATCGGTAAACCTTTTCCGTCGGTTGCGTATAAGATAGAGAGCGGTGTGTTGTACGTAAAAGGTACGTCCGTTGCATCGTACGTCATCGACCGCGGAAAGAAAATTTCTCTTGAAAACGAGTGGTATAAAACCGAAGATCTGGCTACCGAAAAAAGCGGAAGATACTACCTTTCGGGTAGGAAAGACGATCTTATAATATCCGTTACGGGCGAAAATCTCAACCCGAATTTAATCGAGAGAAAACTCTCGGTCGACGGAGTTGAAGAATCGTGCCTAATAGGCGGAACGGACGGTTTGTTACCCGTGTTTTTAGTATATCTCGGTAAGAAAACTGATGAGAATTTCGTAAACGACGTAACCGAGCGGATTAAAATTGCCGCAGAGAAAAACAATCTCGTTTCGCAAATAGGAAAAATCTGTATAGTAAGTCAACCGCTTATTAAAGGTGAAGAATTCAAACTCAACAGAAAACGGATAAAAAGCGATTACTACGGCGGGAAGATTAAAACCGTCGGGCACGATAACGGTAATCACGTCGAAAAGACCGACGAAATTTCCGAAAAAGTAAGAGAATATTTTGCGGTCGCTCTCGGTAAAAACGTAGCTGACGTCGGGTATAATACCGACTTCTTCCTCGACGAAGGCGGAACGAGTATAGATTATTTCGCATTGGTTGCAAAACTTCAGCAGGATTACGGCGTAGATTTCCCGTCGACAGCCGAAAACGGTATAAACACCGTCGATGGCGTTGCGAGGTATATAAGAGAGCGGATATGAAAGGCTTTTTTAATTGGTTTGTCAAGATTACGGCGTATCCGATTCAGAAATTGGTTTTCCGCACGAAAATATACTACGAAGACAAAAAAATTCAGTCGCGAAAAATAAAAGGCGCGGCTATGGTCGTATCGAATCATACTTCGGTATACGATTATGCGGTTGAATTATTCGTATTTTTCTCTAAAACGGTCAATTATCAGATGGCGGAAGTGCTGTTCGAGAAAAAACCGCTCGGCTCGTTTCTGAAAGCGTTGGGCGGGATAAAGGTAGACAGAAACGCGTTCGACTTCGGGTTTATCGAGAAATCGAAAGAGATACTCGATAAGGGCGGCGCGGTAGGAGTGTTCCCCGAAAGCCGAATTCCGAAAGAAGGCGAAGAAAGACCTCTTGAATTCAAACCGAGTGCGGCATATCTCGCGTTATACGCATCCGTCCCGATAATCCCGGTATACACGAACGGCGAATATTTCGGTAAAAAGCGGGCGCGGGTGATAATCGGCAAGCCGTTTATGACAAGCGATTATTACGACGAAGAAAAAACTGAAAAGGAAAACATGGAGAATATATCCGCGTCGTTAAGACGAAGAATTATCGAACTCGGAAGGCTTTTAGATGAAAAACGAAAAGGAAAAAGAAAAGAAAAAGCGTAAACCGCATTATTTCTGGCACGACCTTGCGTGGGCGTTGGCGTATTTGCCGGGGTTGTTGTGGTTTCGTCCGAAAAATTATTATATAAGCGATAGAGCGAAGCAAAAGATCAAAGGCGGGGCGTTGATCGTGGCGAATCACGTCGGCTTTTACGACCCCGTGTATATGATGATGTCTCTCAATTACAGAAGGCAACATTTCGTCGCAACCAAAGAACTGTTTTCGACTAAATTCAAAAAATTTATATTCGAAAAGATTTTTCTTTGTATCTGCATCGATCGTGAAAGCATAGGAGCGTCGACGCTCAGGTCGGTAATAAACGTATTAAAGCAGGGAGAAGTTGTTTCGATGTTCCCCGAAGGACATATAAACTTCGACAACACCGATACCATGGCGGCGTTTAAGTCGGGCGTAGTGCTTATGGCGTTAAAAGGCGGATGTCCGATCGTGCCTATGTACATTCAAAAGAGAAAAAACATCTTCAGGCGGCAGGTTACGGTATACGGTGAACCCGTCACGGTATCTCTTTCCGAAACGAAAATGCCCGTGATGGAATATATAAACAAAGTTGCGGCAGATATTCGTGAAAAAGAGATCGAACTTGAAGAATTTTATAAAAACAAAATTAAAGAGAAGAGGTAGAAAATGGAAACGAACACAAGAGAATACTTCGCGAAATTCGCAAGTAAAGAAACCTTCGATAAAATCGTCGAATATTCTGACGTTATCACCATGTGGAAACACTCGGTAGAGGCGTATCCGAACGACGTTGCGATAGTAGACGACGGCAAAAATTATACTTATGCCGAAATTGACGCCGACGTGGCGAAATTCAGAACCGTTCTTAAAGAGAACGGGCTTCAAAAGGGCGATAAGGTGGCGTTATACGCTAAAAATTCTTACGATTTCGTAAAAGAATTTCTTGCCGCCGAAACTTACGGACTCGGCGTTGCGATTTTACCCGCGCATCTCCAGGAAACCGCCGTGTTCGGTTGCGTTATGGGCTTCGGATTAAAAGCGATTTTAACTCACGAACCACTCATACAAAATACTAAATTCACCGCCGAAAAAAATCCTGCCGTTAAGGTAATAACCGCAGATCAGACTTCGGATAAAGAAACCGCCCCCGCAGAAGTCAAAGAAAGCGATTTATGCGTAATAATGTTTACGGGCGGTACTACGGGTAAGAGTAAAGGCGTAAAACTTTCGCACAGAGCGGTAATGCAGGGCGCGGTAAACGGCTGTTACGGTTACCCCGACGTATTCGGGCAGAGATATATGCTCGTACTTCCGCTGTCGCACGTTTTCGGGCTTATCAGAAACCTTATGACTTCGCTCTATACGGGCAGCGCGCTTTTTATATGCCGTAACAATAAAGATATGTTCAAAGACGTTGCGGTATTCAAACCTACGTTTCTGGTCGCAGTACCCGCGCTTGCCGAAATGGCTTTGGGACTTTCCAAGAGATTCGGGAAAAATATGCTCGGCGAAAGCCTTAAATATATAATCTGCGGAGCGGCTA
>USOJ01000137.1 GCA_900556195.1 uncultured Eubacteriales bacterium | reverse complement strand
AATGGATGCGGGCGTTCCCATTAAAGCTCCCGTAGCGGGTATTGCAATGGGTCTTATCAAAGACGTAGAAAGCGGCAAGATTTCCGTTCTTTCCGATATTCAAGGGTTGGAAGACTTCCTCGGCGATATGGACTTCAAAGTTGCAGGTACGGCGAAAGGTATTACCGCTATCCAGATGGATATCAAGATTAAGGGCATTAGCGAGGAAATTCTTCGTAAGGCGATTAAACAGGCAAACGAAGGCAGACATTTCATTCTCGGTAAAATGCTCGAATGTATACCTGCTCCCGCGCCCGCGCTTTCGAAATACGCGCCCAAGATTATTTCCTTTAACATCGATACCGATAAGATTAAAGACGTTATCGGCAGCGGAGGAAAGACTATCAATAAGATTATCGACGAAACGGGCGTTAAGATCGATATCAACGACGACGGTAAAGTATGCATAGCCACTTACGGCGAAGATCTTTCTATGGCTGAAAAAGCGAAAGCGATGGTTATGGCTATCGCGAGAGATCCCGAAGTCGGAGATATGTTCATTTCGACCGTCGTAAGAATTCTTCCCAAAGTAGGCGCGTTCTGCGAACTTGCTCCCGGTAAAGACGGAATGATTCATATTTCTAAAATGAGCGAAAAGCGCATCAACTCCGTTGACGAAGTTCTCGCTATCGGCGACGTCGTTAAAGTCGAAGTTATAAAGATTGGAGAAAAAGGCATAGACCTTAAACTTCTCGAAAAACTCGAACAAGCATAATAAGCGTTTCGTAAACGTATCGTAATTAAGGGGGCGCGGGAACATATGCGTGCGTATGCTTCTTGCGTTCCTTTTAATTTCGGGAGTTTACGAATGGCTTGCGCAGACGTCGTTAAAATTATCGTCATAGCGATAATAGAAGGGATTACGGAATGGTTGCCCGTTTCAAGTACGGGTCATATAATTATTTTCGAGCGTTTTTTTGCTCTTTCGGATAATTTTTCGAACGATTTCAAGCAATTGTTTGATTACGTTATACAACTCGGCGCGATTTTATCCGTTCCGATATTGTTTAACGATAAATTGTTCGCATTGAAAAAACGAAAAAAACAAACGCTTGAATTGTGGGTTAAAGTCGTGATCGCCAGTATACCTGCTGTCGCGGCGATCGCGTTGGATAATCTGTTTGAAAGTTTCGGCGAAAAAATTCAGTCGTATATCATTGCGTCGGCGTTGATATTTTACGGAATCGTATTCGTCGTTCTCGAAAAAGTTTATGCCGACGTACCGTCAAAAAGAATTTCCGTACGCGATATTACTTATTGCGATTCGCTTAAAATCGGCGGATTTCAGGCTTTGGCTGCGATTCCCGGGACTTCGAGGTCGGGTATAACGATAATCGGCGGAAGAATATGCGGAGTTTCGCGACAAGCCGCTACGGAGTTTTCGTTTTATCTTGCGATTCCCGCAATTGCGGGGGCGAGCGGATATAAAACTATTAAATTCGCTTTAAGCGGCGCGACGGTAACTTTGCAACAAGTATCTGCTTTGTTACTCGGATTTACTGTATCGTTTGCCGTTTCCGTATTCGTTATAAAACTGTTGACGAATTTCGTTAAAACTCACGGATTTACGGGTTTCGGCGTGTACAGAATTTTACTCGGCGTCGCGTTGTTTATCATTCTATAATATCTATGAAGAAAAAATACGGAAGAATTTTAACAGTGCAGGATATTTCCTGTATAGGGCAGTGTTCGCTCACGGTGGCTTTACCCGTTATTTCCGCTTGCGGACACGAAACGATTATTTTACCGTCGGCGATATTATCGTCGCATACGTACAGATTCAAGGGTTGGACTTTCAGAGATTTAACCGACGATATTCCCGCTATTTTAGATCACTGGAAGGGCGAAGGAATAAAGTTTGACGCTTGTTATACGGGTTATCTCGGCAGTAAAAGACAAATTGATATTATAAAGGGGATATTCGCCGATATGCTCGTTGCGGGCGGACTGAAAATCGTAGATCCCGCTATGGCCGACGAGGGACTTCTTTATCCCGGTTTTAACGACGAATACGTCGAAGAAATGAAAAAACTCGTAGCGGTTTCGGATATAGTTTTGCCTAATATTACGGAGGCGGCTATGCTTACGGGGACCGAATACGACGAAACGTACGTCAGAGAACTCGTCGAAAAATTAAAGCGTTCGGGCGCGAAGGCGGTCGTTATTACGGGCGCGAAATTCGACGACGATTCTACCGGAGTGTTCGTAAGCGACGAAAACGGTAACGAATACTACTATAAGCATAAATTGATTCCTCATGTTTTCCACGGAACGGGCGACATTTACGCATCGGCGTTCACGGGCGCGTACGTCAAGGGGTTATCGATAAACGAAAGCGCAAAACTTGCCGCCGATTATACCGTAAAGTGTATAGAAAATACGCTCGACGACGAAGAAAATCACTGGTACGGCGTGAAGTTTGAAACAGCGTTGAGGTTTTTAACCGATAAATTGAATTAATCGTTTTGCGTATGAAAAATAAATTGCAAGTCAATATGCTTGAAGGTTCAATCGTTAAAAATCTCCTGATTTTCGCGATTCCGTTGTTGGCTGCCAATATATTACAATTACTTTTTAACGCCGCGGATATAACGATACTCGGTATATTCGTAACGGATTCCGTCCGCGCGATAGCGGCGGTTGCTGCCGTCGGCTCGACCAACGCGCTTATAAACCTCGTTATCGGTTTATTCGTAGGGCTATCCGTCGGCGCAAACGTTATAGTTGCAAAGTGCGTCGGCGAGAATAATGAAGAAAAGTCGAAAAGAATTGTCGGGGCGTCGATGTCTATCAGCCTGATAGTCGGTTTGTTTTTGGCGGTCATCGGATTTTTTTTCGCGAAAACTTTTCTGCGTTGGATGGGCTCGCCCGAAGACGTTATAGATTTGGCAGCGTCGTACCTGAAAATTTATTTTTTAGGTATGCCGATAATGATGTTGTACAACTTTTCGTCCGCAATTTTAAGAGCGGTCGGAGATACCGTAAGACCGCTGATATTTCTCTGTATAGGCGGAGTGGTAAACGTCGGTTTTAATATCTTTTTTATAAAGATCGCGGGGCTTGACGTCGAAGGTGTTGCTATTGCTACCGTAATATCGCAACTTATAGCGGCGGTTTTGACGGTTATAACTTTGTTGAAAAGTAAAGGCTATAGTAAGTTTGAACTCAAAAATATGAGAATCAGAGGCTCCGACTTAAAGGAAATCGTAAAAATCGGAGTTCCCGCAGGATTGCAAGGCTGCGTATTCTCTATTTCTAACGTGCTTATTCAAAGTTCGATTAATTCTTTCGGAACGGACGCGATAGCGGCAAACTCTATAGCAAGCCAGTTAGAAGGTTTCGTTTATTACGCAATGTATTCGGTTGCTCTTGCATCTATGTCGTTCGTAAGTCAGAACTACGGAGCGGGCAACATAAACAGAGTAAAAAAGACCGTATGGATTACTCTCGCGGTGTCCGGCATCGTAGGCTTTATAATGGGCTGGGGCGTAGTTTTGCTTGATAAAGAACTATGCTCGATAATAAACAGCGACCCGAAGGTAATAAATCTTGCCAGCAGCAGATTATGGACAATTTCGACGACTTATTTTCTGTGCGGGTTCATGGATACTTACGGTAACGTCATGAGGGGGCTCGGCAAATCGACTCTTGCGATGATAGTCAGTCTTTCGGGAAGTTGTCTGTTCAGAGTGATATGGATATATACGGTTTTCATTAAATGGCATACTTTGGAAATTTTGTATATCGTATATCCCGTAAGTTGGCTATTGACGTCTCTTATTTACGTGGCGATATATTATCCGTACGTAAATATGCTTGAAAAAAAGAATAAAAAGCCAGTAATTGCCGAAGAAGGAGGAAAGTACCAATGAAGTACTATTGCTTGTTTAACCCCATGGCGGGTAACGAAAAGAGCGCGGAAAAAATTAAAAAACTGCCGGAATTTTTCCCGGACGCCGACGTTGTTCGTTACGACGTTACCAAAACGCCTTACGCCGAGATATTTCCGCTTCTCGAAAAAGACGACAAAATCATATTGTGCGGCGGCGACGGAACGCTTAACAGATTCGTGAATTCGG
>USOJ01000136.1 GCA_900556195.1 uncultured Eubacteriales bacterium | reverse complement strand
TATTTATCGTTATTATGAACGCAATGAAGTACTTAATATAAGTGTCATTCTGAGTCTTTTGCGAAGAATGACAGAAAATCTCGGCTTTCCCATTGGGAAGGCTTGATTTTAGGTTTATTCGATTGGGGATATAGATTCGGTTTCTGCCGTTTCTTTCGCGGATTCTGCCTTTATTTCCGTGGCAACCGCGGCGTTCCCGCCGACGGCGGGAGTATCGGGAGTTTTCGTTTTATTGTCGAAAACTTTTCTGAATATCGCCCCGCCGAGCATTAAAATCGACAATAAAAACGGCAATACGGCGCTTGCGCAGGACTCGTCGTCATTTAATCTGCCTGCCACTTTGAAACAAACGTACAAAGCAAACGTAAGAACCGTAAGAATTGCGCATAAAACGATTTCGCCGGCTGTCGAATTTGCTTGTCTTTTAACCGTTTTAAGTATCAGCAAAACGCCGATTACCGTTATCGCAATCGTAATTACTATGGTAAAAAACGAATCGGCGTACGTCAGCGAATCGTTATTCGTCAAAGTTCCGTCATGACTTATAGCACGTAACCTGTTTATCGCAGTCATGATAAGCGAGTTTGAATCTGAGCGAACGTCGGTTTTACTCGTCAGGTGCGCGATCGGCGAAAGTATAACGACGATTAGTGCAAATAGCGTAATCGCCGCCGCGCTTGCGAATTTTACTATCGTCCGAGTGTCGAAATTTTTGACTTTCGCCGCCGATTTAAGCGCTACGCCGGCAATAACGCAAAGACATACGAGCGTAAGACCGAGATTTGTCGATCCGCTTAAACTTACTCTGCCCGTTACCACGTCGCCCGAGTAGGTATATTTATACTTATAGTAATTAAGCCCCAGCAACCAATAACTGCCGCAAATAAAAATCAACGCCGTAAGAACCGCATAAAAGTTGCCCGAATACGATTTTTTTATCAGTCCTTTTATTACGGATACGATCGTTAATACCGCAAAAGTTACCGTACCCAAAAGCGTAATCAAACCCGCCGCGGTAGACAACGCAGCGCTCAGATAAACCGCCGAAATATACACGGGGTTATATCTGTCTGCGTTATTGCCCGCAAATTGTTTTGCCAGATCGGAGTATTGCCCGCCGATATAATAATATATGTCGTACTCAGCCGATGTCGTCGTTCTGCCGTTTTTGGACGAGATTTTCAATCCGCTAAAAAATACGAATACGATTGCGAGCAACGCGCCGAGCCCAAGTAAAACGCTGCCGGCGATTTTCATACCGTTTTTAGCCTTGTCCGAAATCGAATTACCGCCGGTTACGGGCGCGCGCTTTTCGTCCGACGGTTTATATTCCGCCGAAACGGTCTGTTTTTCCGCCGTACAAGAATCTTCACTTACCTGTTCGCCGCCCCCGTTTTCTTCGCCGTCTTCGACGGGTTTACCGCAATTGATGCAAAAAACGGCGTCGTCGGTATTTTCAAAATTACAATATTTACATTTTTTCATAATCTTACTCCTTTGACTTTATTATACTCCGAAATCGACGATTTGTCATTAAAATAATCGGATAAATTTTTAATTCATCGCGACGTCTTTGAGTTTTTCGTATTTTTTAAGCGCAACTTTCTTTATCCGTTCCAAATCAACGCCGGCGGCAAATGCTTCGTCGCTTATTCTTTTAGCCAGAAAAATAGCCGATGCGGGATAAACGAGCCCTCCCAAATCGCCTATCGTCTTACCGCTCTGGCGGGTACCCATAAAGTCGCCGCCGCCGCGCATTTCAAAATCTTTTTCGGCGATCTTAAAGCCGTCGTTACTCGAACAAAGTACTTTTAATCGCTCTATAGCCTTTTCTTCGCCGCTCGTACTGAATAAAAAGCAATAACTCTTTTCGCCGCCTCTGCCTACCCTTCCGCGGAGTTGGTGCAGTTGCGAAAGTCCGAAACGCTCGGCGTCGTACACGACCATTACGGTAGCGTTGGGAACGTCTATGCCGACTTCTATAACCGTGGTCGAAACGAGCAGGTCTATTCGCCTTTCCTTAAAGTCGAGCATAATCTGCGATTTTTCGTCGTCCTTCATTTTGCCGTGCAGAAGTCCGACTTTAACGCCCGACAGTTTTTGCGTGAGTTCGTCGAATACGTCGGTAACGCTCATAAGCGTGCCTTCGTCGTCGCCATCGATTTTCGGACAAACGCAGAATACCTGTCTGCCCGATTTTACGGTGTTTTCTAAAAATTTAAGCATACCGTCGTATTTCGCTTCGGGTACGATATTCGTCTGCACGGGTTGGCGGTCGGCGGGTTTTTCGGTTATTTCGGTAACGTCGAGATCGCCGTAGAAGACGAGAGAAAGAGTACGCGGAATGGGCGTCGCGCTCATTACGAGTACGTCCGGGATAGTGCCTTTGGCGACGAGCGCGCTTCGCTGCTCTACCCCGAAACGGTGTTGTTCGTCGCACACGCACGCCGAAAGATTATAAAATTCCACGTCGCCCTGAATGACCGCGTGCGTGCCTACCACGATTTTCGCTTCGCCGCTCTTTATCTTTTTCTTGATTTCGGTCTTCTCTTTACCCTTGGTCGAACCGCTTAAAAATTCGACGTCGAAGTCAGAGAAAAGTCGCTTGCATATTTCATAATTTTGCCTGGCGAGAATTTCCGTCGGAGCGAGCATAACCGCTTGATAACCGCTCTTTACGGCGATATATAAGGCGCAGAGCGCGACTGCCGTTTTACCGCTACCGACGTCGCCTTGCAATAATCTGTTCATAGACTTCGGCGAAGTCATATCCGCGAAAATTTCGTTTACGGCTTTCTTCTGTCCGTTGGTAAATTCGAATCCGAAACGCTCGGTAAACTTACGCAGATCTTCCGCGGTACAGGCGTATTGATTTACCCTTACCTGACTTCTGTCGCCCTTGACTATCTTGAACGCCGAAATAAGCGCGAAATATTCTTCTACCGCGACCCTTTCGCAAGCGACGGACAGACTCTCTTTATCCGTAGGAAAGTGTACGTTTTTATACGCCGATTTCAGGTCTGTAAGAGCGTATTTTTTTTGCAAAACTTCGGGTATCGCGCTATCCCCCACTACGCTCGGCAGACTCGCCTTAACCGAATCGCGCACGACTTTTTGCGTTACCGCGCCTTTTACGCGATATACGGGTACTATGCCTTTGAGATTTACGTTGTTTTCGACCTGTTCGAACGACGGATTAGTCATCGTAACGCCGCCGAAGCCGTGCTTTACGCGACCGTAAAGGAGATAGTCCGCCCCGACGTGGAGTTTAGACGCGACGTAAGGTTGATTGAACCATATCACGGTAAAAAATCTGCCGTCCTGTTCGACGGTTATCCTTACGCATTTGAGTTTCCGCGAAGAATTAAAAACCGACGGACGGGTTACTATTCTGCCGTACGTCAGTATCATATCGTTATTATAACTTTTTTCTATGGGCGCGACGTGGGTTAAATCGAGATAGCCGCGCGGGAAGTACCCGACGAGATCTTCGGGCGTGAAAATGCCGAGTTTATTGAAATCTTCCGCGCGCTTGTCGCTTACGCCCTTTATATCCGTCAGTTTCATCGTTCACCTATAAAAACAATCCGCGTTCGGTTATCGAACGCGGACTTATATTTGATTTCCGTATATTTTGCCCTTCCGGAAGATTCTTCGTTTCGCACGGAATGACGGGATAGAAAAAACCCGAAATTATTTTGCGAAACAACCGCGCGTTTTTATTCGAGAGATACTATATAGTAGTAAATCGCCTGTCCGCCGTAGAAGAGTTCGACGTCCACGTCGGGATACGCTTCCTGTATATCCGCCTGCAAAGCCGCAGCGGTTTCTTCGGTTACGTCCGCGCCGTAATACAGGTTGATAAGGCTGTGCGACGAATCGCGGAGTTTATCTATGAGTTTTTTAGTAACCTGCGCTATATCTTTGCCGTGAGCAAGCACTTTTTTATTGTCAAGACCGATAATATCGCCTTTCGTGAGCGAGAAACCGTCTACTTTCGTACTTCTTACCGCGTAAGTTACCTGACCGGACGTAACGTTGTCTATCGCGTGGAGCATATTTATAAGGTTTTCGTCTGCCGACACTTCGGGGTTGAACGCAAGCGCGGCGGAAATACCCTGCGGAATACTCTTCGTGGGGAT
>USOJ01000135.1 GCA_900556195.1 uncultured Eubacteriales bacterium | reverse complement strand
ATAGTATTCGAACTCCCCGTCGCTTTTGCGGTCGCCCCCGCCGAAATTTTCGCGAAAGGAGCGATAAAACTCGCTTCTTCCGTAAAGAGCGAAAAAGTATTATGTTTCGGCACGGAAAACGCCGAAAAAAACAAACTTTTATCAACCGCCAAAGCCTTGCTCGACGAAAGCAAAGAATTCAAAAAATTATATAAAAACGAACTTAAAACGGGCGTTACGCCTATAAAAGCGAAAATCAACGCCCTTTCGAAAATGAATTTTTCGGACGTCGATTTCGAACTTCTGAAAACGCCGAACAATATTCTCGGCATAGAGTACGCGAAGGCAGTAATTTCGTCGGGCTCGGATATCGATTTATGTCCGATAATCCGCGAAGGCGCAGGCTATAACGAAAATACTCTTTTAGGCGAAACCCCGTCCGCGCTCGCAATAAGAACGGCAATATCCGAAGAAAAACTTAAAAAAGTAAAGCCGTTCGTTCCCTCTTTCGTCTACCCCGACCTGCCCGATAAACTTCCGGACGCGGACGATCTGATTTTTTATTCCCTGCTTAAAACGCCGAAAAGCGAAATGGCGAAAATACTCGACTGCGGCGAAGGACTGGAAAACCGAATAAAAGCACTTGCGAAAAGTTGTTCGTCGCTGACCGAATTAAAAGACAGGTTAAAGACCAAACGATATACTTACGCAAGACTTTCGAGAATTTTAACGTCGTGCATGCTCGGAATAACCGAAAAACTCGTAAGAAAAAGCCTTTCGCAGGATTTATACCTGAAAGTGCTTGCCGTAAACAAGGATAAAACCGACTTGTTATCGAAATTTTCGTCTTTATCGGATTATCCGATTATAACCCGCAAAAGCGACGTAATAAAACTCGACGGCGCGGCTTCGGAATGTTTCAGAGAAGACGTCTTCGCCAACGACGTTTATAACTTTATAAACAAAAAGCACACCAACGAATACGAAATGAAATTAGTTTGATTTTATAAAGAAAAAGCGGCTGTTACGCCGCTTTTTCGTTTTTTATCGTAAAATTATTGAGTCAGCGAAACCACCGGTTCGGCGATTTCGGGAATCTTCTTTATATCGAGAAGTTCGAATACGAGTTGCGGCTCGTCTTCGCCAACGTCAAGATAATGGACTTTCGCTTTTATATGCGCCCAGCCTTTATTTACTACGTTTTTAGCCTGTTCTTTATTATACGAGCAAAGGTGCCCGATAAGTTGAATATCGTTCGCGCAACACGTCATCGCAAGTCTGCCTGCGACGAACGTGTCGTCTGGCAATTGCTTCGAGGTCATCGTCATACAATTGAATTCAACGGTCTTTCCGTCGTACCTTGCTCTGTTATCGAACGTATCGATATAAAATATTCCGAAATCGGAATCTTTTATCGACATTTCGTCGCTTATTTTATAAGGCAATTCTTCGGCAAAACTTATCTGTTTTCCGTTTTTGTCGTTTACGATAATATACGCGTCTTTGTTCATGAGCCTTAAATTGCGCTTAAAGCCCGCCATTTCGGAAGTTTCTTCGGCGCGATTCATAATAACTATCGTCGATTTTGAAAGCATATCCGAAAACTTCTGGCGCATATTGTTGAAATACACCTTGAAAGTCGTCGCGTCTATAATAGTAAATGCCTGTTCGACGATAATATACGGCGGAAGTTTAATCTGCGACCAATCCCACATCGCGTTTTCTTCTATAAACAGGCAATGCGGTTTATTGACCTTTATGAGTTCGTTGATTTTTTCCACCGTAAATTCTTCGGGACTGTCGAAATTGTAAAAAGTCGCGTTATATTTCGACAGAAAGGCGGGATCGTATTCGACTTCGCCTTCTTCGGTGGCAAGAATCAGAACCCTGCCCAAATCTCCGAAATCACCGTTTTTAAGCGAATCGTTGATAAAAGTAGTCTTTCCGCTTTCAAGTATTCCGCTGACGGTAACCGCAGGAAAGGTTTTAGCCATAAATTACTCCTTGAAGAAAAGTTCGCTTATCTTCTTTTCGTCTATCTTCGAGCCTATAACGCATACTCTGCCTATAACGTCGGGCGCGCCGGATCTTATCTCGTAATCGCCCGCAACGAGGTCGAAATAGTACCATTTTTCGTCGTCTTTTGCTTTAACGAAGCCCTTCGCCCTTAAAATTACGCCCAGACCCGCGTTTTCGTCGGCAAGCGTTTTAAGAATTGCGTCGAGTTCGGCTTTGGAATACGCCTTTGCCGTTTCTTCGCCCCAACTCGTAAACACTTCGTCGGCGTGGTGGTGATGGCAGTGGTGTTCGCCGTCGTCATCGTCGTCGTGATGATGGTGGCAATGCTCGTGTTCGTCTTCGTCGTCATCGTCGTCGTGATGGTGGTGGCAATGCTCGTGCTCGTCTTCGTCGTCATCGTCGTCGTGATGGTGGTGATGATGTTCGTGCTCCGCTTCTTCGAGCAAACTTTTAAGAAGTTCGTCGTAACCGCTCTTATCCGATTGAAGCGTATCGAGCACCTTTTCGGGGTCGAGTTCGCTTACGGGCGTGGTAATCACGGTAACGTCGGGGTTGAGTTCGCGAATAATTTCCAAAGCGTCGTTTATCTTGCTTTCGGAAAGTTTTTCGGTTTTTGAAACTATAACCGTTTTCGCCTGCGCAATCTGATCGTTGTAAAATTCGCCGAAGTTTTTATGATACATTTTGCATTTTCCGCCGTCAACGACGGTAGCGACGATATTTATCTTAAGTTCTTCTTCTACTTTCTCTACCGCTTTAATTATATCCGAAAGCCTGCCTACGCCCGACGGCTCGATAATAATTCTGTCGGGATTAAATTTTTCGACCACTTCTTTCATGGACGAAGAGAAATCGCCTACAAGCGAACAGCAGATGCAGCCCGAATTTATTTCTTTGATTTCGACTCCGCTTTCTTTCAGAAAAGTACCGTCTACGCCGATTTCGCCGAATTCGTTCTCTATTAAAACGACTTTCTCGTTTTTCATAGAACTTTTGAAAAGATTTTTTATGAGCGTAGTTTTACCCGCGCCCAAAAAGCCCGATATTATATCTACTTTTACCATATTTATCTCCTTTTCGAAAAATCACGCGCGTTTTTATCCGCGCGTGATCCCGTAAATTATTTTCTCTTCGAAAGAGTTTCTTTTTCGTATTTTTTAACTTCTTCTATCCACTCTTTACCTACGCCTGCGTTTTTCTTCGCGCAGTAGTAATCCCAGACTGCTCCGACGGGCGCGGTCTTATAAAGTTGCGAAACCGCAAGACGAGAAGAATTATCCCCTTCCGCCTCAAACTTTTTAAGTTCGTCTACGGGAGTAAGAAGAGAAGCGAGCATAGCCTTTCTCGCATTGCGAAGACCCGTAAGCCACGCGATTATTCTGTTGATAGACGCGTCGAAGTAATCGGTTGCGATATAAGTCGCGTCGAGTTTACCGAGGCGAACGAGTTCGTCCATAATGGCTTTGAGTTCGTCGTCGTAGCAAACCACGTGATCGCTGTCCCATCTGACGGGGCGCGAAACGTGAAGCAAACAATGATCCGCGAAAGCGTACACCGCGCCGAGTTTTGCAGAAACGACTTCGGTGGGATGATAGTGTCCGCAATCGAGCGTAAGCATAATGTGATCGCTATGCTTGCTCATAACGTAACCCATACAGAATTCGTGAGAACCTACGGTATAACTTTCAAGACCTATACCGAACACTTTCGATTCGATTCCGTCCATAACGCCTTTCACGTCTTTGGTCGCCTCGAAGATTTGGTCGTAAGAATCTTTAAGACGGAGTCTCGGCGAAAGCGTATCGATCGGAAATTCCTTATCGCCGTCGGGAGTCCAGTGGTTGATAACGCAGGTCTTGCCGGTACGCTTATAGAAATATTCGCCTATTCTTCTCGAAGCGATGCCGTGGCGAATCCAGAATTCTCTTACCTTTTCGTCTCTTGCGGAAAGCGTTCCGTTTTCGGAAAGCTGATGCGAGAAGTAAGTGGGGTTAAAATCTATGCCTATTCCCCTTTCGACTGCCCAGTCTGCCCAATTCTTGAAATGTTCGGGTTTAATTTCGTCGCGGTCGACGAAAGTATCCGTTTCAGCGTAGTTTGCGTGAATATTGATTTTCTTTTCGCCGGGGAAGAATTTCAAAACCATGTCGAGATCCTGACGAAGTTCTTCGGGGGTTCTCGCGCTGCCGGGATAGTTACCCGTAGTTTGTATACCGCCCGAAAGACC
>USOJ01000134.1 GCA_900556195.1 uncultured Eubacteriales bacterium | reverse complement strand
TCGTCATCGCGTCAATAACGATTTTGACAATGCGATAGTATTTATAAAATTAAACCGAATTTTCGTTATTTCTATTGCAAAATATCGAGTTTTGCACTATAATACAGTTGATTAAAATATTTTCGGTGAATAAATGGATATCTTTGAAGAAACCCTCGTATACAACCACAAATACTACAAAAATCCGTCCGCTTCGCCCGAAGCCTTTCTTAAACATTCGCACAATACCTACGAACTCATTTTTTTCGAGAAAGGCAAAGTTACCTACTTTATCGAAGGTAAAAAGTACGAACTGAAAAAGAACGATCTCGTGTTTATCCGTCCGATGAAATTCCACTACGTAGACATAGAGCCGGGCGCGGAATATTCGCGTTATAATATCGCGTTCGACGAAACGTTCGTCGGAAAAAAGTTGCTCGATGCCGTTCCCGAAGAGATTGAATTGGTACACTGCCCCGAAAACGGTTCTGTTGCCGATTTATTCGCCAAAGCCGACTATTTCGCTTCGCATTTAGACGAAGAATCGTTCAAACACCTGTTAAAATCGCTTTTAACCGAACTTTTTTACTATCTTAAAATTTCGGAAAACGAGTTTTATATCGACTCTTCGCACCTTTCGCCTATTTTATCAAAGGCAATCGATTATATCAACGGCAATCTGTTTACTTTAAGAGGGGTTAAAGAAATTGCCGACAACCTGTACGTAAGCGAACAATATCTTTATCGTATATTTCAGAGTCAGATAAAAACCAGCCCCAAAAAGTATATCAACACGAAACGGCTTTTATACGCCCAGTCTATGCTTCGACAAGGCTCGCGACCGACCGACGTTTTCGAAAAATGCGGATTCGATTCTTACCCAGGATTTTACAAGCAATACGTCGCGACTTTCGGTTACGCGCCGTCGAAAGAACAACCCGTAGAAACCCTGCGCTGATTTGATGTTTTCGAGGCAAATATATACAGGCTTCCCCGCTTGGGGGTATGTTTGCCTATATAGCCGCTCCGCCTTCTGTTGCGGGGATTCTTCGCGTTGCTCGGAATGACACTCGTATTTATGTCATGTGGAGCAAAAACGAAACCTCGCCCGAAAAAGCAAAAACCGTCAGACGACTTTTTTGCCGAGAGCGAAAACGTCCGTTACCGTTATATCGTCGTCGAATACGACTACATCCGCGTCGTACCCCGCTTCGAGTTTTCCTTTTTTTACTTTCAGTAATTTCGCGGGATTTTCGGTTATCGTCTTTATCGCTTTTTCGACCGCGATACCGCAATCTTTTACGAGTACCCTCACGAGGCGGTCTGCGGTTGCCACGCTCCCCGCGAAGGCCGAACGGTCTTTCAGTTTGCAAACACCGTCTTCGACTATAAACTCCGTACCGCTCATTATTCCTTCTTTTATATCCGTACCCGCGATTTCAAGACTGTCCGTGCAAAGGATAGTCTTTTCTTCGCCCTTGATTTTAATAATCATATTTATAAGGTCGGGCGGAAGGTGTTTGCCGTCGGCTATGATTTCGGCGGTGAGTTCGTCGCGAAGAAAAGTACTTTCTATTACGCCTAAACTTCTGAACCCGTGATCTCTCGTAACGGTCGAAGTACAGGAGTACAGATGAGTTACGAGATTACAGCCGTTGTCTATCGCCGTTTTCATATCTTCGTATTTGGCGTCGGTATGACCCGCCGAAGCGATTATCCCGCGTGAAGTTATAAACTTGCAGAACTCGCCGTCCTTGTCGTTTTCGGGGGCGTAAGTCCAACGGGCGATATATTCGCCGAGGTCATCTGCGAGTTTTTCGTAGTCCTCTTTTTTCGGCGGAGTTATAAACGCGGGGCATTGCGCTCCGCACTGTTTTGCGGACAGATACGGACCTTCCATATGCGCGCCGATAACGTCGCTTTTTATTCTGCCCGTGTTTTTAGCGGCGGCTATGGTTTCGACCGCCTTACGCATCGCTTTGAACGCTCCCGCCGTAACGGTAGGCAAAATCGCGGTCGTGCCGTGCATTAAGTGAAAGTTACACGCTTCTATTACGTCTTCTTCCGTTCCGTTTATAAACGGGTGTCCGTTTCCGCCGTGAGTATGCGTGTCTATAAACCCCGCCGAAACGTACTTGCCCGTGAAGTCGTAGCGTTCGTTTGCGGGTCGTTTTTCGGTGTAAACTCCGACGATAGAGCGGTTATCGATATACAGATACCCGTTTTTCACCCCGTCGGGAGTTATGATTTTATCGCTTTTGATTTCTATCATATTTTTCGTTTTCGATTGATTTCAAGTCCGTAGGTTTTGCCCTTCCGGGATATTCTTCACTTCGTTCAGAATGACAATGAAGTAAGCCTGTCATTCTGAGCAACGCGAAGAATCCCCGCAACAGAAGGCGGAGCGGCTTTATATCTTTTACACTCCACCCGTTCGTTAGATATTAAGCAATGCGGAACTTGCGTCGTCGAGATAGAGTTTCGCGTTCTTTCTCGTACGGAGTATACTTGCGGGGCAATGCTCGTCTATTTTGCCGTTCAGAGTTTCGTAAACGGCTTTCGCTTTGGTCGCGGCGGGTACGATGCAGAACAGCCACGGCGCGGCAACGAGCGTGGGAACGGTGAGCGTCATGGCGTGGGTCGGAACTTCGTCTATCGACTTGAAACAACCGTCGTTTACCTGCTGATTGCGGCAGACGTCGTCGAGTTTAACCGGTTTAACGACCTTCTCGTCGTTGAAATCCGCCACGCCCGGATCGTTGAACGCGATATGCCCGTTTTCACCTATACCCATTACGACTATATCCGGCGGGTTGGCTTTAAGCAGTTTACCGTATCTTTCGGCTTCCTTTTCGGGGTCGGTGGCGGTAATATCTATATAGTTCACGCTTTGGAAAGGAACTTTACCGAAAATGTGCGCTTTAAGGAAATTCCCGAAACCCTGCGGCGCGTCTTTGTCAAGACCGATGTATTCGTCCATATGATAGGCGTTTATTCTCGTCCAGTCGATCGTCTTATCTTCTACGAGCGATTTTAATACGTCGTTCTGCGACGGAGCCGCCGCGAAAATCATATTGATTTCGCTTTTTTTCGCAAGCAGTTCTTTAATCTTCGCCGAAATATCCTTTGCAGCGAGTTCGCCCATTTCCGTCCTGTTTCCGCAGGCGTATACTTTTAATTCGTCGACGCAAAAACTCTTCATAATATGCTCCTTAATTTTTCTACCGCGTCCGTAAAGGCGGCTTTTTGATTTTCGTATTTATAGGGGTTTTCGAAAGCCTTTCCGACCAACGCGTTCAGACCCGAAAAAGTCTGTAAATGCGGCTCCAACGTCATAAAAGTCGTCTTTCCGCCGGAACTTTCGTATTTTTCGAGAATCTCTTTTATCTTCGCTTCGCCCTTGCCCGCAGGTACTATCGCGCCCGCGTAAAGCGCGTCTTTTATATGAAAATATCCGATATACGGCTTTAACGTTTCGTAAGCCTTTTCGGGGTCGTAACCGTCTAAAACGAAGTTACCCATATCGAAAACCGCTTTGATTTTCCCGTCAAACGCCTCTAAAATTTCTCTGCACTTTTCGGGGCTTTCGCCGTAAATCTTCGCTTCGTTTTCGTGGCAAAGAGTAACGTTTCTGCCGTCTGCCGCTTTAACGAGTTCGCCGAGTTTATCGAAAACCTCCGTCTTCATATCGGCGATATTTTTGCCGTCGGGAGCGTAGAACGAAAATATCCTTATATTTTTTACGTTTAATTCTTCGGCGTAGTCGTAAATCTTTTTTGCCGTATCGAGGTGATTTTCAAAATCGCCGTCAAGCGTGATTTTACCTATCGGCGAGCCTATTGCCGAGATTTTCATACCAGTGTCGGATAAGATTTTTTTAACGGTTTTAATCTCGCCATCCGTCAGAGCCGAAACGTTTTTGCCGTTCACTCCGCGCAGTTCTATATAGCCTATGCCGAAGCCCTTCATCGCCTCGCATTGCGTCAAAAAATCGTCGCAATATTCGTCCGCAAACGCGGATAATACAAGTTTGTTTTTCATAATCGTAATCGGTTTACCTTCTTTTTTTCGCCCGCCCCGACGAATACTGGAACGGCGAAATCGGCGTAATAAGTTCTGAATATAATTCTAACATATTAAAACCGAAAAGTAAATAAATAAATTAAACTTTTTACATTAACGAAACTAAACCATTTCAAAAAATTATCGGTTATTACGAACGCCCATACTCCAATCCTCGGGTATGCT
>USOJ01000133.1 GCA_900556195.1 uncultured Eubacteriales bacterium | reverse complement strand
CCACGAATAACCGCTCCAAAGATTGATACAATCGTCCCAACGGTCGCCGTGCGAGTTGACTTTTTCTTCAAAATCGTCATAGCAACGCACTTCAAGGAAAGCGCAGAATACTTTGTATTTGTAATCGTCATCCAAAACGCCTGACTCTTTCAACGTATTGAATAATGTTTCTGGGTTGACGTAATCCCAGTTTACCGAGCGATCTTCGATACCTTCGACGTCTTGTATAAATAGTTCTTCGTCTATGCCGTCAAGTTCAAAGCCTTCTTTTTTAAGTTCTTCTACAATTTCGTCCCAATCGGAATAATCCGAAAGGTTAAGCCATTTCGAGCCTAACGCTCGTTCGTTACATTCGTTATACGAACCCCAAGATCCGATAACGATACTGATATTTCCATTCATTTTAGTTTTCCTCCGTAAATTCGTCTATGTAAATTCTTGTGTATGAACAACTATATTCAAAGTAACGTCGATTACCATCGAACAATAGGTCAAAGGTTTTAACGCTTATTCTTCCGGTGTCGCTGACGGCAACCGTTACTTCGTGTTTTTCGTCGTCGATTTCGATTAAATCGAACGTTATGAAATTTTCACCGTTAAAATAATCAAATTCGGGCATTTTAATTTTCCTCCACGATTTTGTACCATACTTTGTATTCGACTTCTAAATCGAGCATATCGTAAGAACCGTCTTTTTCTCTGTATACGGGAACTTCCGTAAAATACATCGTAACGTAACCTTGAAATTCGTCTTGTCTTCCGCTTATAGGGCGGCAACGTTTTTCAACGTCTTCGAAAATACGGATATACGGCTTGCTGTTTTTAGAAATGCAAGGGCAGAGCAGATTACCTTCTGCAAGGTAACCGAAACCGGACAATTTTTTATCCGATTTACTTCTTACGTTAGTGATTGAGAAAACTACTTTTTTCATATGAGAAATAACCTCCGAAATTTTTTCGCCTTTTAGGCGAGAAGAGAAGTAGTACCGAGAAAAATTAAAATAACACCGTTTCTTTGCAGTCCGAGCGAAAGTCAACGAAAAGGAACAAATTAACGCGTACGATAATGGATATGTGCTGCCATATTTCTAAGTAAAATAAAAGCAGAGCCATACTCGATTTTTGTAGAGTAAGACCCTGCTATTTTTTATTTTGAATTTTAAGCGTTAATTTTTCCCGTTGACTTTCGCTTTTCTCCGTGCTACGATCAATCGACTAAAAGGCAAAAATCGGGGGATATTCGTATTATTTTTACTCGAGACGTTTATGAATTGCAATGAAATAATCACAAGTTGCTATTGACATTATACGGACAATCAAGTATAATTTTAGCGAAAGCAAAACTATTCGGGTAACGAAATGATAAACGAAAGAATGGATTTTATAAAGACGGGTTCGGCAACGATTAAGGGTTATGCAGGCAAAGCGATTGATTTGATCGTTAAAAGACAATATTACGATAAATCGTTATGGAAAGTAACTGCCGAACAATTCAGGCTGTTGTCCGATAGCGAATTCGGAGATTGGCGCGGGGAATACTGGGGCAAACTTATGCGAGGCGCGTGTATGACCTATCGCGTTACGCACGATAAAAAACTTTATTCGATTCTTACCGAAAGCGTAAAGTATATGCTCGGTTTTCAGGACGAAAAGGGCAGATTTTCGACGTATTCCGTGCAAAACGAATTTTGCTGGTTTGACGTCTGGTGTCGTAAATACGTTATGCTTGCTTTTATTTCGTACTATGAAATATGTAAAAACGAGCGACTTAAAAAACGCGTATTGCGCGCCGTTTGTAAACACGCCGACTATATGGTAAAAAAGATAGGCAGAGGCAGAAATAAAACCGAAATCACCGAAACGTCGGAACGGTTCGGCGCGATGAATTCATGTTCTGTTCTCGGCGCGTTCGTAAAACTGTATGAGATAACCGAACGTAAAAACTATCTTGATTTCGCAAATTATATCGTTGAATCGGGGATGGCGAAAGACTTTGATCTTATATCCGCGTGCGAAGACGACGGGCTTTATCCGTATATGTTTAAGTATACGAAAGCTTACGAGATGACGAGTTGCGTAAACGGCGTACTCGGATATTATAAAGTAACGGGCAATAAGCGGTACCTCGACGTTGCAATCGATTTCGTAGATAAGGTTATTGCAACCGACTACACAATGATAGGTTGCTCGGGTTGTACCGAAGAAAATTTCGACAATTCGTCCGAAAGGCAGACGATATATTCGGATAAGATAATGCAGGAAACGTGCGTCACCGTCGCATTTATGCTGCTTTGCGCCGATTTACTTAAAATCACGGGCAACGCGAAATATGCTGAAATTATCGAAAAGTCGGGCTATAATGCGCTTTACGGCGCATTGAATACCGAAAACCAAACGATGAAAAACGCTATGTCGTATAAGTTTAACGATAAGGGCGAAGTAGTCGTTGCCGAACACGAAGCATTCGTTTTCGACAGTTACAGTCCGTTGTATTTAGGCAAAAGAGCGATATTCGTCGGCGGTTTTAAGATTATGCCGGGCGGAAGAGGTTACGGTTGTTGCGTAAGTATGGGCGGCGCGGGAACGGCGCTTATGGGTCTGAGCGCGGTAACGGAAAACGACGACGGATTTTGTCTTAATATTTACGGCGACGCTAAAATCAAAACCGAGCGCAACGGCAAGAAAGTCGTACTCGATATAAAAGCGAGCGTTTACGACGGTAACGGAGCGAGAATAAAAATAAAATCCGACGGAGCGGAATTCGTATTGAGGGCGCGTATTCCTTCGTACGCCGAGAATTTCAAAGTTACGATAAACGGCGAAAACGCGGATTATGAGATCGATAAGGGCTACGCGGTTTTAGGTAAGGTCTGCGACGGGGATTCGGTAACCGTAAAATTCAAAGCGCCGATAAAAGCGGTAAAATTAAACGGTAAACTCGCGTTTTACAAAGGCGCGATAACTCTCGCCCGCGACGAACGCTTCGGCGAAGATATGAAAAAGCCCGTAAAAACCGAGATAAAAAAAGACGGACGAGTTCCGTCGGCGAAAATCGTTAAGAACGATAAGTTCGATTCCGAATTGACGGCAAAGATAAAAATTGCCGACGGAGAATATATTACGCTTTGCGATTATTCGTCGGCGGGTAAAAATTGCGACGACGATAACCGCACGGTGTCGGTATGGTGCGGCGAAAACGAATAATAAAAGTAATAAATCCCGATGCGAACGCATCGGGATTTTGCTCATGGATTCAAACGTTATTCTTTTTTGTTTCCGGATTGTTTTTGCAAAAAGCGATAATACGAAGACGGGTGTTTGAAACCCGCGTCGAGTATAACGGCGGTTAAGTTACGATTGGATTCGGCTTTTTGAGAAGCGACGTAATCAGCTCGAACTTTGTTGACGTAAGACGGAATACTGTCCTTGATGTACCTGTTGAAAAGTCGCGAAGTGTATTCGCGGGAGTAGCCTATATGATTTGCAAGCGTAGTAGAAGAGATATTTTCTTTGAAATGATCGTTGATATAAACCAACATTTTTCTTATATACTCCGTTTCGCTTAAAAGTTCGGATTCGTTTCTGGTAAACGTGAATTTTTGCCTGATAAGCGACAGTATATAATTGATTGCGGCGAACGAAGAATATTTATCGTTCTTGCGCGGAATAAGGTCGTCTATGACGGAAAGGATGCTATCTACGAGATATTCGTCGGTTATTACGGTTTCGGTCGCGTTGCCTTTTCGCGTGGCGTCGAAATTACCCGAAAGACTGAGCGGAATAATCAATACGCAGTCGTCGCCGATCGCTCCGTTGTTGTGGTAAGAGTGCAGGTCGTAATGGTCGAAAAAGGCAATCTGATTTTCGGTAAGAGTAAAACTCTCGCCGTTACGCATAATTTCGTAAGACCCCTTTTTAACTATGAACATTTCCATATTGGAGTGAAAGTGCGTAGGCCACGAGTGTTCCATGCGCCTGAATATCGATAGGGTCTGACCCGAGTTGAAGTTTTCGAAGAAAGTTTTCATCGCGATAAGAATATATCACAAAAGTTAGCCAAAAACAAGCGTTTTAGATTGCTTTTACTAAAAATATATCACAAAACGCAACATTTCAAAAGTTTATAGCACAATTTGCTATTGACACTCGGTTACAAAAAGTATATAATTGTTACGAAAGTATGGCGACGTATCGATGTCTGCCCAGAATAGCATTTGCAAGGGGTACCCCTTTTCT
>USOJ01000132.1 GCA_900556195.1 uncultured Eubacteriales bacterium | reverse complement strand
CCGTCAGACACATCGGCGGCGGCAACAGAGTAAAATACAGAATTATCGACTTCAAACGCGATAAAGACGGTATCCCCGCAAAGGTCGCTACCATCGAGTACGATCCCAACCGTTCCGCAAACATCGCACTTCTGAACTATGCAGACGGCGAAAAACGCTACATCATCGCTCCTCTCGGAATTACCGTCGGCGACGTGGTAGTAAGCGGACCCGATGCGGATATCAAAGCAGGCAACTGCCTTCCCATCGAAAACATTCCCGTCGGTACCGTTATCCATAATATCGAGCTTAACCCCGGTCGCGGCGCACAACTTTGCAGAGCAGCCGGCAACGAAGCGCAACTTATGGCAAAAGAAGGCAAGTACGCAACCGTACGTCTTCCCAGCGGCGAAATGAGATATATCCTTGCGCGTTGCAAAGCGACCATCGGTCAGATCGGCAACGTCGACCACGAAATCGTATCGCTTGGCAAAGCCGGCCGTAAACGTCATATGGGCGTCAGACCTACCGTCCGCGGTGTCGTTATGAACCCCTGTGATCACCCGCACGGCGGTGGCGAGGGCAAATCTCCCGTCGGTATGCCCAGCCCTGTTACTCCTTGGGGTAAACCCGCATTGGGATATAAGACCCGCAAGAAGAAGAATGTCAACGATAAGTATATTATCAAGCGTGTAAACTAGGAGGCTATTATATGAGCAGGTCAGTTAAGAAAGGGCCTTACGTTGAAGAAAGGCTTATGAAAAGAATAATCGCAATGAACGAGAGCGGTGAATTGAAACCCGTCAAAACCTGGTCAAGGGCTTCCACCATCTTCCCCGAAATGGTCGGTCACACGATCGCCGTTCACGACGGAAGAAAGCACGTTCCCGTATACGTTACCGAAGATATGGTAGGTTGCAAACTCGGTGAGTTCGCTCCCACCCGTACGTTCAAAGGACACGCCGGATCCAAGACGACCGGCGGCAAATAATGGGAGGCAGGCGTAATGGCTAAGAATACTAAATTAAAAACTCAGAGAATTGAGGAATTAAAAGACAAAAGACCGAAAGCGGTTGCCAGATATATCAGAATTTCGCCCTATAAGGTAAGAGTGGTACTCGACCTTATCAGAGGCAAAAACGTCAACGAGGCAGTCGCTATTCTCGATAACGTGTCGAAAGCGGGCGCTTTGCCGATAAAGAAAGTCGTTCTTTCGGCTGCCGCCAACGCGGAACACAATTTGCAGATGAACGCCGCCGACCTTTACGTTGCGGAGTGCTATGCGGATCAGGGTCCGACACTTAAAAGAATGCAACCGATGGGACACGGCAGAGGGTTCAGAATCCTTAAAAGAACGAGCCACATTACGGTTATACTCGACGCGAGAAAGTAAGGAGAGCAGGTATGGGACAGAAAGTTAATCCGCACGGATTGAGAGTAGGAATCATCAAAGGTTGGGATACTCAATGGTATGCCGACAAGAAAGACTTCGGCGCGTATCTTAAAGAAGATTACGACATCAGAAAGTACGTTAAAGACACTTATTATGCAGCCGCTATCTCCAAAGTAACCATCGAGAGAGCCGCAGGCAAAATAGCGGTAACGATTTACACGGCTCGTCCGGGCGTACTTATCGGTAAGGCTGGCGCCGAAATCGAAGTAATGAAGAAGAAACTTGCCAAAATAACCAACGGCAAGCCGGTTTCCGTAAATATTTTCGAAGTCAAGAAACCCGACGCCGACGCGCAACTCGTCGCAGAGTCCATTGCGGCTCAACTCGAAAAGAGAGCGTCTTTCAGAAGAAGCATGAAACAGGCTATTTCGAGATCGATGAAATCGGGCGTCAAAGGTATCAAGGTTATGGTCAGCGGACGTCTTGACGGCGCGGAAATCGCGAGATGCGAACAATATCACGAAGGGTCTATTCCCCTTCAGACGTTAAGAGCAGACATCGACTACGGTATAGCCACCGCTCACACCACTTTCGGCGCGATCGGTATAAAGGTCTGGCTTTACAAAGGCGAAGTGCTCGGCGCGGTTAAGAAAACCGAAGGAGGCGAAGCGTAATTATGTTGATGCCTAAGAGAGTTAAGAGAAGAAAGCAGCACCGCGGCAGAATGACCGGTAAAGTTACGAAAGGTAACGTTATCGCTTACGGCGATTACGGTCTGGTTGCGGACGGTTGCGCCTGGGTAACTTCCAATCAGATAGAAGCGGCTCGTATCGCCATGACGAGATTTATTAAGCGTGGCGGTCAGGTATGGATAGATATATTCCCCCACAAGCCGATTTCCAAGAAACCCGCCGGCACCAGAATGGGTTCCGGTAAAGGTAACGTCGAATACTGGGCGGCGGTCGTCAAACCGGGCAGAGTTCTGTTCGAAATGGCGGGTGTTTCCGAAGCCGACGCAAGAGAGGCTATGCGTCTTGCGGGACACAAACTTCCCATCAAGACGAAGTTCGTAGTCAAAGAAAAAACTACGGAAGGAGTTGAAGGTTGAAAATGAAAGCGCAAGAAATTCACGGAATGACCAACGACGAGTTGGTAACGAAATTGTCCGACCTTAAGGACGAACTCTTTAACCTTCGTTTCCGTCAGGCTACCGGTCAACTCGAAAATCCGAACGTCGTAAAGACGACCAAAAAGGACATCGCGAGAATCAAGACGGAAATACGCGCGAGAGAACTCAAAGCGAGCGTATAATCGGAGGATAGTAAGATGGAAAGAAATTTAAGAAAGGAAAGAGTCGGAATAGTTACTTCCGACAAGATGGATAAAACGGTAGTAGTTACCGTCGAACAAAGAGCGATGCATCCTTTGTACAAAAAGACGGTTATTTCTTCCAAAAAGTATAAGGCGCACGACGAAGAGAACACGTGCGGCGTAGGCGACAAGGTCAGAATAGTCGAGACCAGAAAACTTTCCAAGGACAAGAACTGGAGAGTTGCCGAAATAATCGAAAAGGCTAAATAATTCAGGGAGGAGCGTAATTTATGATACAACCACAGACCAGACTTATCGCTGCGGATAACTCGGGCGCAAAAGAAATCATGTGCATAAGAGTACTCGGCGGTTCGTTCAGAAAGACGGGTAACATCGGCGACGTAATCGTTGCCAGCGTAAAGACGGCTACCCCCGGCGGCGCGGTCAAGAAAGGCGACGTCGTTAAGGCAGTTATCGTAAGATCTTCCAAGGGTCTTCGTCGCGCGGACGGCACTCACATCAAGTTCGACGACAACGCTGCCGTTATCATCGACAACCAGAAGCAACCGAGAGGAACTCGTATCTTCGGACCCGTTGCGAGAGAACTTCGCGAGAGAGATTACATGAGAATCGTTTCTCTTGCGCCGGAAGTACTGTAAGGAGATATCGGAATGAAAGTTAAAAAGAATGATACCGTCCTTGTATTGACGGGTAAAGACGCCGGCAAGACCGGTAAAGTTATCGCGAGCAACCCTGCCGATAACAAAATCAAGGTTGACGGCGTAAACGTTCAACTTAAAAGCAAAAAAGCGAGAAGCGCGAACGAAACGAGCGCGATCGTCAAGCAGGTAGGCGCGATAGACGCTTCCAACGTTCTCGTCGTATGCCCCGCTTGCGGAAAGGCTACCAGAGTAGCGTATAAACTCGAAGGAGATAAGAAACTCCGCGTCTGCAAGAAGTGCGGAGCCTCGCTCGACGTCAAGAAAGCCGCTCCCGCAAAGACTGCCGCCAAAAAGACCGCTACCAAGAAGGCTGCGGACAAGGCGGAAGGCGAAGAAAAGACGACTGCGAAGAAAACCACGGCTGCGAAGACGACTTCGACCGCCAAAAAAACCACGGCTGCGAAGACGACTGCCGCCAAAAAAACCACCACTAAAAAAGCCGCTGCCGAAAAGGTAACCGCGGATAAAGCCGAATAAGGAGAATCAAAATGGCAAACAAAAAGACTCAGGTTGCTAACGAACCTGCAACCGATTCCAAGTATGTCAACAGAAAGAGAAAGATGTACGAGGAAGAAGTCGTTCCGTATCTTATGAAGAAATTCAACTATAAGAACGTGAACGAATGTCCGAAACTCGTAAAGATCACTCTTAATACGGGTCTCGGCGACAGCAAAGACAACGCCAAGAGCGTACAAACCGCCGCGCAGGAACTTGCGCTTATCGCGGGTCAGAAGCCCGTTCTTACCAAGGCTAAGAAGTCCGTTGCGAACTTCAAAGTAAGAGAAGGTATGAACGTAGGTATCAAAGTTACGCTTCGTCGCGACAGAATGTACGATTTCTTTGACAAACTCGTATCG
>USOJ01000131.1 GCA_900556195.1 uncultured Eubacteriales bacterium | reverse complement strand
GCCTCGGATACGTTCGGGGCGGACAGTCGAAATACGTCGTCGAAGACGACGGCGACGTAAAAAGTTACCCCGTTGAAGAAATCAACGAAACCGTCAAAGGTGTGTTGGACGAAATCGCGGGTAACGTAGACGAGTTTTTAGAAGAAAACTCGGGCAAAGTTAACGTCGGAGAAATATATCTGACGGGCGGAGGAATTTCCTATATGCGGGGTGCGAAAGAGCATCTCGCGGGAAGGTTCGGACAAGCCGTAGACGTGCTTGTTCCTGCCGTTCCGCAATATAATAAACCCGTTTACGCGTCGGCGATAAGTCTTCTCGACTTCGCGCTTGCGGAGCGCAAAACGAACGCATTTTTACGTATATTTACACGGAGGTGAAAAACTATGGATTTAACCGATAACGGACTTAACATTTGCAAAATAAAGGTAATAGGCGTAGGCGGCGCTGGTAATAACGCCGTCAACAGAATGATCGATCTCAATATTTCGAGCGCGCAATTCGTTTCGGTCAACACCGATAAACAGGCGTTACTTCTTTCGAAAGCGCCTTACGAAAACAGAATACAGATAGGCGAAGTGCTTACGAAAGGACTCGGCGCGGGTTCTGACCCCGAAATGGGCGAAAAAGCCGCCGAAGAAAGCAAAGAAGCCATCGAAGAAGCGGTTAAGGGCGTGGATTTGCTTTTCATCACCGCAGGTATGGGCGGCGGAACGGGAACGGGAGCCGCTCCCGTAATCGCGCGTATAGCGAAAGAGGCGGGTTGTATTACCGTCGCTGTCGTAACCAAGCCGTTCGCCTTCGAAGGCAGAAGAAGAGAGGAAAACGCAAAGAGAGGTATAGCGAATCTGTCGAAATACGTCGATACGATAGTTATTATCCCCAACGATAAATTGCTCGAAGCGTTGCCTAACGACATTTCAATGATTGACGCGCTCAAAGTTGCGGACGATACTCTTCGTCAGGGTATTTGCGGCATAGCAGACTTGATTTCTACCCCCGCAATGATAAATCTCGACTTTGCCGACGTAAGAACGATTATTAAAAATCAAGGTCTTGCGCACATGGGCGTGGGCAGGGCGAAAGGCGAACACAGAGTCGTGGAAGCCGTTCGTCAGGCGGTGTCGAGCCCTCTTCTCGAAACGACTATCGAGGGCGCGAGAGGCGTCATTATAAACGTTACCGGCGGTAAAGATTTGACTTTGGGACAAGTTTACGAAGCGGCTCGTCTCGTTCAAGGCGTAGTCGATTATTCGGCTAACATAATTTTCGGCGCGGATATCAACGAGTCGTTGCAGGAAGAAATCGAAATAACGGTAATTGCGACGGGTTTTGCCACGAAATCTCTTAACGGAGACGACGGCGGAGTTCGTAAAAACTTTGCAAACCTTATGAAAGACGACCGCGACGCGAAGCCTAAACAGCCGCAACAGGAAGTAAGACCCGTTCGTCCCGAAAATTATCAGGTGAGAAACGAAAGACCCGAAAGCGAACAATACCGCAGAGAAATTCCGAAGGTCGCTCAACCCGTAGAATACGAATCCGAAGAAGAAGTTTTCGCGGCAAATCAAACACCGAAGAAAGAACTTCCTTCGTTTATGAAGAAACTTTTCGGTAAAAAATAATCTTAAACGTAATAAATCGTCCGCCTTATTCAGGCGGGCGATTTTTTTCGGGCAAATGTTCGTGATAACGCCTAGGCATATACGCATACATTTGTTTTTCGTTTTTTCTTTCGGCAATCGTTATCGAATCGTAGTACGTGCGCCATAAATTCCGAAAATTCTTTTCGTTTTCAGACAGGTATACGGTAACGGTCGACGCGCCCGCGTTGATCGTCTTGCTTGCTTTGCCGTCGTACATAAAAACGACGTTTCGTTTTACGTCGTGAATAACGAAAGGTATCGAAGAAAATCTTGCTACGAAGTGCGGCGCGAGATATTCCGTTATATCGTTATCGGGCGCGTAGTGCGCGTACATAAAGCCTTTTTCGCTCTCTTCGAATCGTAAAAACCCTTTCATTTTGTGCGTTTCGAAGTATATCCTACGTATTAAGTCCGAAAAAGCAAGCACGCTCGGCATGGCAAAATTTTTAGAAATATCGCGTGCTTTATCGTCGACGACCGCTCTTAAATAATTAAAAATTACGGTCAATTTGTCGCTTTCGCCGCTTTTTAACGCTATTTTTACGTCGGAAACGACGTTTTTCGTTGCGACGGAATACAGGCCTTTCTTTACTCTTGCGACTTCTGCGGCGTTGACGGGTATAATAATCATTTCGTCCGTAAAAGACAATTGAACTTTCTCGCTTACCACTTTAATCGGAAATTTTTTCGTTTTGTACGCATAAAACAGCGCGGCGAACAATCCGCTTTCGTCGGGCGTTATAAGGTAAGTAATCATAATTCGCCTAAAAGCGCGCTCGCTGATATTTCGGGCGACGAAAACAGCGACAGTTGAGTCGCAAATTCGTTCTTGCTTTCAATCGCAAGCAGTCCTTTGATTTTAATGTCGTCGTCAATTCCGAAAAATTTACCGTTGCAGGTTATAAAGTGTTTTGCTCTTTTCATTACTACTCGCATTTTTTCGAGATCCGAAAAATAAAGCGAATGATAACGTCTTGCCGAAACGATTTTGTACGCGCTTTTGAACCCTATACCGGGAACTCTTACAAGCGTTTCCGGCGGGGCAGAATTGATTTCTACGGGAAAAAATTCGGGATGTTTCAACGCCCAGCCGCATTTGGGGTCGTATTCTTCGGCGAGATTTTCGTCTTCGTCCAGAATCTCGCTTGCCGAAAAACCGTAAAAACGCAACAACCAATCGGCTTGATAAAGTCTGTGTTCGCGCAGAAGCCCCACGGGTTTTACGGGTAAGTTCGGATTTTTGTCGTTAGCGGGGATATAGGACGAATAATAAACTCTTTTAAGCGAATATTTTTTATATAAACTTTGCGTAAGTCTCACGATTTGTCCGTCGCTTTCGGGCGACGCGCCCACTATCATCTGCGTGGTCTGCCCGGCCGGTAAAAACTTGCCGTAGTTAATCGACTTTGCCTGACGGAATTCGTTCGACATTATATTCATGGGAGTTAAAATCCCTTCTTTCGTCTTTTCGGGAGCGAGCAATTTAAGACTTCTTTCGCTCGGCAATTCGAGATTAAAACTCATCCTGTCGACGTATTCGCCCGCGCGGATTATCGTCAGCGCGTTTGCCGAAGGTATGCCTTTAAGGTGAATATATCCGTTGAATCCGTATACTTTTCTCAACTTTACGACCGTTTCCAGAAGTAATTCCATGGTATGGTCGGGATTGCCTTTAATTGCGGAAGACAGAAACAGACCCTCAATATAATTCCGCTTGTAAAAATTCATCACGAGTTCGCAGATTTCTTCGGGAGTGGCTTCGGCGCGCGGTACGTCGTTGCTGCGGCGGTTTACGCAGTATTGACAATCGTAAGCGCAATAATTAGTCATCAATATTTTCAGCAGAGAAATACATCTGCCGTCCGGCGTAAACGAATGGCATATTCCGCCTTGTTCGGCGTTTCCCAATCCGCCTTTCGTATTTTTCCTTGACGAGCCCGACGAAGAACACGATACGTCGTATTTCGCGCTCTCGGTTAAAATTTTAAGTCTTTGGTAATCGATCATAATTCAGTATACCCGATTTTACGTATGCGAACAAATGTTCGTATTTATTATATCATAGGTAAGTAAGTTCGTCAAGAAAAACAAGAACGTTTGTTCGTAATTTTTCATATAATGTGTCGACGAGGAAAAATAATGAAACCTATTGCTTTGGATTTGCCATACCCGAATACCGACGGTCTCGAATGCGACGAAAGAAGCGCGACGATAATTTCGCCTGCATACGCGGGACTGTACGGGGAGTTGACCGCTACGCTTCAATACAGGTATCATTCGCTTTATTTTTCGAGTTACGAACGGCAGGATACCGCCGGAATTCTGGACGGAATTTCGATTGCGGAAATGCGGCATCTGCATATTTTAGGCGGACTGATACTTAAACTCGGACTGCCTCCCGTTTACGCGACGATTATACCGGGAGGCAGAATATACGCTCCGGAAAAAGTCGTTTACGGAAAAGATCCGCAAAATATGCTTATGGACGATATAAACGGCGAACTTCGGGCGATAGCGGATTACGACAGAATACTTGCGGAACTTAAAAACGAAAGAGTCGCGGCGATAATCAAACGCATTAAACTCGACGAAGAATTACACGTTAAAGTTTTAAGAGAAGAATTAAAGAAAATTACGGGTTGAAAAGCGGCGGTTGCAAAATTTTTGCAACCG
>USOJ01000130.1 GCA_900556195.1 uncultured Eubacteriales bacterium | reverse complement strand
GGGGATATCGAGATCGACCGTTTTATCGATCGTCGGTACTTTGACCGTTCCGCCGAGCGCGGCTGTCTTGAAATCTATCGGCAAATCGACGTACAAGTCGTAATTTTTACGCTTGAATATCTTATGCGGAGCGACTTTGAACACGAGTATCAGATCGCCCGCTTCGCCGCCGTAAAGCGACGCTTCGCCGTAGCCTCTCTTTTTCATATAACTGCCCGTATCCGCCCCTGCGGGAACGTCGATGCGAACGGTGGTCTGTTTTCTCTGGTAGCCTTTGCCGCCGCAAGTAGGACATTTTTCGGTTACGATTCTGCCCGTACCGCTGCACGCGTCGCAAACTCTGTTTGAAATAGTACGGAAAATGCTGTTGCCCGAAGTGTACTGAATCGTTCCTTTGCCGTGGCACTTATCGCACGTTTTATAAGCCGTGCCGCCTTTCGCGCCCGTCGAACGACAGTCGGGGCAAGGCTCTTTTCTCGTATAAGTAACTTCCTTTTTACAGCCCTTTGCCGCGTCGAGGAAGGAAAGTTCGACTTCTATGGTTATGTCTTCGCCCGATTTATCCTGCGGTTCTTCTCCGCCGCCGCCCGTAAACGAGCCGAATATATCGCCGAAAATATCCGAAAAACCGCCCGAAAAACCGCCGCTGCTTCCGAACCCGGAGAATCCGCCCGCTCCGCCGAAACCGCCGTTTGCCGCTTCGGGATGTTCGAGAGTAAAATCGTATTGCTTACGCTTTTCGGGATCGGAAAGCGTTTCGTTAGCCTCGTTTATCTCTTTGAATTTTTTGGCGCATTCTTCGTCGTTCGGGTGAAGATCGGGGTGATATTGACGAGCGAGTTTTCGGTAAGCCGATTTGATTTCGTCCTGCGTAGCCGTCTTCGACACGCCGAGAATTTCATAATAATTTTTTGCCATTTGCTGCCTCGCCTGTTATAAACTGCGAGTAAGACAGTCTTAAAACTGTCTTACTCACAAATCAATGTTAATAAGTGTGATTCCGATTAGTTCTGGTGGAATTCGGTGTCGTCGTCGTTTCCGCCCTGTGCGCCCGCGTTTGCGTTAGCCGCGCCCTGCGCCTGTTGATAGAGTTTCGCGAACACGCCCTGAACGTCGTTGGAGAGTTTCTCGGTCGCCTTTACGATACGGTCGTTATCTTCGGAAGCAAGTTCGTCTTTGGCTTCTTTTACCGCAGCCTCGACGGTCGCTTTGTCTTCTTCGGAGAGTTTGTCGCCGCTGTCTTTCAAGGTCTTTTCGACGGTGAAGATAAGCGAGTCGAGTTTGTTCTTGTTTTCGACGACTTCTTTTCTCTTCTTATCTTCTTCTTCGTACTGTTGCGCTTCTTTAACGGCTTTGTCTATATCCGCTTCGGAAAGGTTGGAAGAGGAAGTAATCGTTATATCCGCGGCTTTCTGCGTGCCGAGATCTTTTGCGGTTACGTGAACGATACCGTTGGAGTCGATATCGAAAGTAACTTCGATCTGAGGGATTCCTCTCGGAGCGGGAGCGATACCCGAAAGATTGAACTGTCCGAGAGTCTTGTTGTCTTTCGCGAACTGTCTTTCGCCCTGAAGAACGTGAATGGTAACTTCGCTCTGGTTATCTGCCGCGGTAGAGAATACCTGCGATTTCTTTACGGGGATAGTGGTGTTTCTCTCGATAAGTTTGGTGCATACGCCGCCGAGAGTTTCTATGCCCAAAGACAACGGGGTTACGTCGAGCAAAAGTACGTCTTTTACTTCGCCGGTCAACACGCCGCCCTGAATAGCCGCGCCGATAGCGACGCATTCGTCGGGGTTGATACCCTTGAACGGTTCTTTGCCGGTTTCTTTCTTAACCGCTTCTACGACGGCGGGGATTCTGGTCGAACCGCCGACGAGAATAACTTTCGAAATGTCCGCGTAAGTCAAGCCCGCGTCCTTCATAGCCTTTCTCATAGGCTCTTTGGTCGCTTCTACGAGATCGGCGGTCATAGCGTCGAACTTATCTTTGGTAAGCGTTACGTCAAGGTGTTTGGGACCCGTAGCGTCCGCAGTGATGAACGGAAGGTTGATGTTGGTCGAACTCATGCTGGAAAGTTCGATTTTAGCCTTTTCCGCCGCTTCTTTGATTCTCTGCATAGCCATTTTATCTTTCGAAAGGTCTATGCCTTCTTTGTTCCTGAAGTCTTCGACGACCCAGTCCATAATTCTCTTATCGAAATCGTCGCCGCCGAGCATACAGTTACCGTTGGTTGCGAGAACTTCGAATACGCCGTCGCCGATATCGAGAATGGATACGTCGAACGTACCGCCGCCGAGGTCGTAAATCATGACCTTGTGCGAAGTCTTATCTTTATCGAGCCCGTAAGCAAGCGCGGCTGCCGTGGGTTCGTTGATTATACGAAGAACGTTCAAGCCCGCGATTTTGCCTGCGTCTTTGGTTGCCTGACGTTGGCTGTCGGTGAAGTACGCGGGGCAAGTGATGACCGCGTCTTTAACCGGTTCGCCGAGATAACTTTCGGCGTCTTTTTTAAGTTTAGCCAAAATCATAGCGGAGATTTCCTGCGGGGAATATTGCTTTCCGTCTATATTTACCTTATAGTCGGAACCCATATGTCTTTTAATGGAAATTACCGTTCTGTCCGCGTTTGCGACTGCCTGTCTTTTAGCAACCTGACCGACGAGTCTTTCGCCGTCTTTCTGAAAACCGACTACCGAAGGGGTAGTTCTCGAACCTTCCGCGTTGGCGATAACGACGGGTTCGCCGCCTTCCATAACCGCTACGCAGGAGTTAGTAGTACCTAAATCTATACCTATAACTTTACTCATAATAATTACCTCTCTTTTAGTTTATTTATTTTCGCCGCCCTTTTGCAGGCGGTTAAGAATATTGCTTGGTTTTTGCGCTTTATCGGCTATCTTACGACCGATACCTGCGCGTATCTTATTACCTTTTCGCCGAGTTTGTATCCTCTGCCGAAAACTTGTTTTACCGAGTTCGGCTCGTCGCCGTCTTCGCCGTCGACCTGCATTACCGCTTCCGCGGAGTTAGGGTCGAACGCGCTTCCGACTTCGGGCGAAAATTCTTTTACGCCGAGCGCAACGAGATTTTCGTTATACTTTTTAACGAGTTTCTCTATGCCCTCTTTCGTCTTTTCGTCGAGCGGCATTTTAAGCGCCCAATCAAGACTGTCGCCAATCGCAAGAACTTTGGTAACCGCTTCCAACTTACCGTCGGCGTAGGCGTTTCTCACGTCGGCCGCGCTGCGTTTACGGACGTTTTCGCAGTCCGCTCTCGCGCGAAGGTAGTCGTTTTTGGTTTCTTCCAGATCCTTACGAAGTTTTTCGTTTTCTGTTTCTAACTCTTTGACTCGTTCGTCGGCGGTCTTTTTTTCCGTAACTTCTTCGGCGGGAATTTCTTCCTCGACGATTTCGGTTTCGGGCGTTTGCTCTTTTTCGACCGCTTCTTCGCGTCTATCGTGTTTTTGTTTTTCGTGTTCTTTTGACATTTATCATCACCTGTTGGTTATTATGCTCTCCAATATTCTGCCGACGTTTTCGAGTACCGCGACTACTTTCTGATAGTCCATTCTTACCGGTCCTATAACGCCGTAAGTGCCGAGCGGAGATCCGTTCGCCGAATAAGTCGCGGTAACGAGCGAACATTCTTTGGGAATTTCGTCGTAACCGTCCGAGCCTATTTTGACGTTTATCTTTATATCTCTGTCGTCGCCGACGAGCAGATTCATAACTTTGTCTTTACTCGTTACGACCGACAGAAAATCTTTGATTTTGCTTACGTCGGCATAGTCGGGGTGATCGAAGATCTTCTCTTCGCCGGCGATAACGACGTCTTCGCCGCTCGTTTCGACGTAAGTTTTAAGCGCTTCGATTACGTTGACGAAGATGTTTTTATAACCTAAAAAGTTATCTTCGACTTCGGGCTTCATATTGCAGATATCTTCGAAAGTCCTGCCTTTGAACATATTGCAAAGCACCTTCTCGGCGTCCGCCAACTGTTCGTCGGTCATACTTTCGGAAACGGTTATATAGTTATCTTTCAGAAGCCTTACTTCGGTAACTATAAGCACCAGCGCGCTGTCTTTACGGAAACGGAAAAATTTTATCGATTCTATCCTTTCTTTTCCGTCTTTGTTAGGCATACCGACCGAAGTGTAAGAGGTAAGTTCGCTTATGACTTTCGTCGTATTGCGGATAACTTCTTCCAAATCGTCGGCTTTATCCAGAAAGATTTTCTTTATGTAATCGAGTTCTTTCGCGGTAAGTTTATCCTTTACCATAAGATCGCTTACGTAAAGTTTATACGCTTCCGCCGACGGAACTCT
>USOJ01000129.1 GCA_900556195.1 uncultured Eubacteriales bacterium | reverse complement strand
GCGAACTCGGCAACGTCAATTACGAAACTCTGACTTACGAAGGTTACGGCGTTGGCGGAAGCGCAGTTATAGTATCTACGCTTACGGATAACAAAAACAGAACGGGCGGCGACGTCAGACATATTTTCTCGAAATTCGGCGGGAATATGGGCACGACAGGTTCCGTCGGTTATATGTTTGATAACAAGGGCGTAATAGTCGTTGAGCGAACGGTAGAGATGACGGAAGACGGCGTCATGGAAGACGCTCTGGAGGCGGGCGCGGAAGACGTTATCACCTGCGACGATTCTTTTGAAATAAGAACCGCTCCGTCTGATTTCTCGGCGGTAAGAAAATATCTTGAAGGAAAAAATTACACTTTCCTTGAAGCGGAAGTTATGATGATTCCTAATGACAAAGTTACCTTGGACGAACATCAGGAAGAAACTTTCAGAAAGATGCTTGATGCTTTCGAAGAGAACGACGACGTTCAGGACGTATATCATAACGTCGATCTTCCCGAAGACGACGAAGAAGAATAAAAATCAAGCGTATAGTTTGAGATAAACGAAGCATATTACTATTGTCAACGAAATTTCCGCAAACCGAAAATTTAACGAGAGTTATCGGATTCGGTTTGAAAAAAACGGATTTCGTTGTGTAATATACGCTTTGCTTATCTTAACTAAAGAATTACGGTCGAACCGATGGGCTCTGCCGTTTATAAGCAGAGCCATTACGGAGAAGAGTCGATTTTCGACTTCTTCTCCGTTTTTCACAAAAAAGTAATTTTTCAATCATAAACGTATAAAGAAACTTGGCTACAATTTGATTCAGTATTTTTGAAAAATAAAGGTAAGTATATGAAAAGGACAATTAAGTCGATAATCTGCATCGTTTTTGCGGTCGTTATTTCATTGTTTTCAATCGGCTGCGATATGTCGATTTCGATTGACGGATCGGGCAATATCACGCCTGCAACGAAAGACGTAAACATTAACGTAAAATACAGTAATCAAAAATCCGAAGCGACGGATCTCGTTACCGTAATAAAGTCAATTCGTTCGACGGTCGTCGAAATTTACGTTCCGATATCTTCCACCGAACAGTCGAGCGGTAGCGGCGTAGTCGTCGGAATTGACGAAGATACGGGTTACGCGTTAGTCGTTACTTGCCACCACGTAATAGAGGGCGGCGAGACTTTTCAAATTAAATCCTTGGACGGCACTACTTTTTCGAGCGTCGAACTCGTCGGTTCCGATCCCGTTTCCGATATAGGAGTTCTTATCATAAAGGATGACAACGCGGCGTCAAAATTCGGAGGTTTCGTCGGGTTTTATACGGGCGAACTTGACGTTGGTACTTCCGTTCTGGCAATCGGTAATCCGCTTGGCTATCTCGGCGGAACGGTTACGCAAGGTATCGTCAGCGCGGTAGATAGAAACGTCAACGTCGAAGGAAAGACTATGAATCTTATTCAGACCGACGCGGCTATAAACGAAGGAAATTCGGGCGGAGGACTTTTCGACGCGCAAACGGGTATGTTGGTAGGTATAGTCAACGCAGGCTACAAACCGTCTGCGGCGCAGGGGTTAAGTTTCGCGATTTCGGCGTCAACCGTGCTTGAAAAGTTCGACGCGCTCGTTGAAACTGCAAACGAAACGGGTTCTTTCGGGTATATCGAAGGTAATTTCGATCTCGGCGTTGAATTTGCCGTGGGGGCCGAAAGAGTGAGTTCGGGTAACTACCAGAATTATTGCGTAGTGATAAAATCGCTCGATAAATACGGTCTTTTCAAAAAGGGTAGTTTGCAAGTCGGCGACGTAATCAAGTCTATAAAAGTAACAAAAAAATCGGACGGTAAGACGTACGAGTTCAGTATAGGCTCGCTTTCTATCGGACTTGTAAACGAAACGATTTCGGAACTTGAAAAATTCTTGCAAGAAAAAGTAAGTATGGGCGACACGGTCGCAGTATACGGAAGACGTTACAATGAA
Organism: uncultured Eubacteriales bacterium; assembly: GCA_900556195.1. Lineage (GTDB taxonomy): Bacteria > Bacillota > Clostridia > Christensenellales > Borkfalkiaceae > UBA10281. The sequence continues at coordinate 2,373 of USOJ01000129.1, read as the reverse complement.
AATGCAAACGGAACTATGATAAGCGTGCAGAATATCGAATGTTCGATAGAAGTTTGCAACTACGTTTACGGAAAAAAGAATTAAAATATTACTCGCGGGAACGTTAATATGTTCGATTCGTATCGAATACGGCGTTCTCGCTTTATTTTTACTTGACTAAAAAGCGAAAATATATTAGAATAGTCGCATATATCGGCGGGTGTTATTTATGGTAGTATTAGGTATCGACCCCGGTCTTGCGACTTTGGGTTGGGGAGTATTAAAAAGCGATCGCGGCAGGTTTGAAACGGTTGATTACGGAGTGGTTTTAACTCCGAAAGAGGAAAGTCTGCCCGTAAGGCTTGCAATGCTCGAAGAAGGCGTAAACGAATTGATCGATAAATATCATCCCGACGAAATCGCGCTCGAAGAGTTGTTCTTCAATAACAACATCACTACGGGCATTAACGTCGCGCAGGCAAGGGGTGTAATTCTTCTTACTTGCGTAAAAAAATGCGGAAGACTGTACGAATATACGCCGTTGCAAATTAAACAGGCGTTGACCGGCTACGGCAGGGCAGATAAAAAACAAATGCAGATAATGGTAAAAACGCTTCTTCGGCTCGATAATATTCCAAAACCGGACGACGCCGCAGACGCGCTTGCCGTTGCGCTTACGCATTGTCAGACAAGCAGATTCAGTTCTTCGTTCGGAATAAGGTAAAAATTATGATAGCATACGTAAAAGGTAAAGTAATAGATGAATTCGACGGCGGCGTCGTGCTTGAAAACAACGGTATCGGTTACGAGATATTATGTTCGGCAACGGCTGCCGCCAAACTTTCGGCAAATAAAGAAGGCGCGGTTTATACTTATTTTCAACTGCGCGACGACGGCGTAAGTCTTTACGGCTTCGACAACAAAGCCGAAAAGGCTATGTTTATAAAACTTATATCCGTTTCCGGGGTTGGTCCGAAACTGGGAATAAGCGTTCTTTCCGGGATGAGTTTAACCGATCTTGCGACCGCCATCGCAACTTCGGACGTAAAATCTCTTTCAAGAATAAAAGGTTTGGGTAAAAAAACCGCCGAAAGAATCGTGCTTGAATTACGCGAAAAAATCAGCGCGGATGAAGACGGCGTTCTTATATCGCCCGTCGGAGCGACGAATACGGTTTTGTCTTCCGAAGACGAAGACGCCGTTATCGCGCTTACGGAGCTGGGATTTTCTTCGGCAGATTCGCGTAAAGCGGTACAGAAGGCGAAAGAAACGGGAGCAAAAACCGCGCAGGAAGTTATTTCCGCGGCGTTACGCTCTATGTAATTATACGAGGACGAAATTATGTTTGACAGCGACGAAAGTTTGATCGTCAGCACGAAAACCGAATACGACGAAGTCGAAAATTTATTGCGACCGAAGTCTATGGAAGGCTATATCGGTCAGGAAAAGGCGAAAACGAATTTATCCGTCTTTATGCGGGCGGCTAAACTTCGCGGAGAGCCTCTCGATCACGTCTTGCTTTACGGACCTCCGGGGCTTGGTAAAACGACGCTGGCGCACATTATCGCAGGCGAAATGGGCGTACAGATTAAAGTTACTTCTGGTCCGTCGATTGAAAAATCGGGCGACCTTGCGGCACTCCTTACCAACTTAAACGAAGGCGACGTGTTGTTTATCGACGAAATACACAGGCTTAACCATAACGTAGAAGAGATTTTATATCCCGCTATGGAAGATTATTCCCTCGATATAATTCTCGGTAAAGGTCCGTCTGCGCGTTCGGTACAAATTCCGCTCAAAAAGTTTACTTTGGTCGGGGCGACTACGCGCGCCGGTATGTTGAGTTCGCCGCTTCGCGACAGGTTCGGCGTGATTTGTCGACTTGAAACTTATACGACCGCCGAACTTGCTGAAATAGTTACGCGGAGCGCAAGAACGCTCGGCACGGATATCGAAAGGGGCGCGGCGGAAGAAATCGCAAGAAGAAGCAGGGGAACGCCGCGTATCGCAAACAGGTTGTTAAAACGCGTAAGAGATTTTTCGTCCGTTATGGAACACGACGAAATTTCGGTTGCAGACGCAAAACACGCTCTCGATATGCTTGAAATCGACGAACTCGGTCTCGATAACATCGACATAAGATTGTTGACTTCGATGATCGATAAATTCGGCGGAGGTCCCGTCGGGTTAGATACTTTATCCGCAACCATAAACGAAGACTCGAATACTATAGAAGACGTTTACGAGCCGTATCTGTTGCAACTCGGCTTTATAGCAAGAAGTCCGCGCGGAAGAATGGCAACCGATCTTGCATACGCGCATCTCGGCAGAAAAACGCCGGATCGAAACGCGTGGCAGCCGTCGATTTTCGACGGGGAGAAATACAGCGAAAAC
>USOJ01000128.1 GCA_900556195.1 uncultured Eubacteriales bacterium | reverse complement strand
GTAAAACGCGTCAGCCCGTTTGCTTTCCGAATTTATTCGGCGGCAGGTTGCGGGGCGATAGCGGCGACTTTTTGTTTCTTTGCGGTCTTTATCCAATTTATATAACCGTAAACGTCGTTTAACAAAAATACGCAAAAACAGACGATAACCGCTATCTGCGACGGGTCTTTCGCGCAGGCGAACGCCCATAATATAATCAACACTACGTCGTTGCTCGCGTAAAACAAACTGTGAAGCGGACTTCTTCTGAAAGTAAAATAAACGGATATAAAACTCGTCGCGACCGAAACCGTACTCGTTACTATGCTTGCCGTGCCGAGCGCCGATAAAATAAAGTAGAACGCGAAAGTTACGGCGGCGGTTAAGCAAAACGCGAAAATCATCTCTTTACCGCTTATTTTGTCGTTGATTTTAACCTGCGAGCGGTTTCCGTTAAACGGATGGGGAAGCCAACTTATAAGTGAAAATACCGCCATAGGCACAGACATTCCCGCATAAGTAATCATTTCGCCGTAATAAGCGAAACCGTATGAAATAATCGCGTAGATTATTCCGAAAACTATCATCAAAACCTGACCGACGGGGTTGCCCTTTGCCGTAAATATGAGCGCGGTCGCGCCGATAAGCGACGCGGCGAGCGACAGATACTCCGAGCCTTTCGTGGCAAAAAACGATACGGTTATCACCGCCAATGAAGTAAACCATATTACGTAGTCGAGTAATCTGAACGCGCCGAAAAGTTTTTTCATAAATATTACCTCTTAAAAATAAAAAAACGCCTGCCAAACGTACCTTCAAAGACCTAACGGCACGTTTTGCAAACGCCAAAGCATTTGCGTTACCCGGTGGCAACGAATTATTATCACGACGGATATGATAACAGAAAATCTTACGATTGTCAAACGTTAAATCCGACGAGTTCGGCTCCCGTAAAAAAATTTTATAAATTTGTAAACAAAATTATTAAAACGCTTGACAAAATTTAATTGCGGGTATATAATACGGGCGAAAAAAGAAGGAAGTGAGATTGAGAAGATGAAAAAATCGGTGTACAGTTTACTTTTAAGCGACGATTTTATCGGAAAGATAGACGAGTTGGCTGCCGTGTCCGGCGTGAGTCGTTCGGTTATGGTAGACAGAGTGCTTGCTCATTACCTTGCGGAGGAAACCGTCGAAATGAAAATGAACGGAGTTTTCCGTCGTATGGAAGAGATGCTCGGTAACTACGCCGCTCTGAAGTTCGTCAATCAGGCGTCGGAGTGCATGGCTTCGGTGCAAAGCGCGCTTTCGTACAGGTATAATCCTACCGTCAAATATGCGATTGAATTGTTCCCTTCGGGGGCGTTGGGGCAACTGAAAATATCCCTCCGCACGACGAGCGACGAATTGCTTAAAATTATGGAAAGATTCTATTCGCTTTTAATAACGATTGAAAAAAAATATATCGGAGAAAGGGCGTACGCCTACGACGGCGCGCGTTTCGTAAGGGTATTCGTCCGTCCCGACGGCATGACCGTTGAAAAGGCGGGCGAGGCTATCGCCGAATACGTCGCGGACTTCGATAAATATCTCGGTATATACTTTTCCGCTTTGAGCGACGAAAGAGTCGCCCGCATGAAAGTCGAAGCGGAATACGCAAAAAATATAGTTAAAAAGGAAGTGATATTATGAACACGCAGAACATGACCGCCAAGAGCGTAGAGGCGTTGAACGCCGCTCAAAGGTTGGCGAGAGAAAACGGCAACAGGGAGATCGATCAGCAACATCTGCTTGCTGCTTTAATAGGTCAGGACGGCGGACTTATTCCGCAGTTGCTTACGAAAATCGGCGTAAATAAGACGGTTATCGAACGTTTGACCGACGAGGCGATAAGCCGCATAGTCAAAGTTTCCAACGGCAACGGCGAATATATAACTCCCGCGCTTAACGAGGCTTTGGACGAAGCCGAAAAACAGGCTAAAGATATGAAAGACGAGTTCGTTTCGGTCGAACATCTCTTTTACGGACTGATAGAAAAACCGAACGCGGAAGTCGGAAAGATTTTCGAATCGGCGGGCGTGGACAAAAACGCCTATATGAAGGCGTTGGCGGAAGTCCGCGGCAACGTAAGGGTTACGAGCGAGAATCCCGAAGACACTTACGACGTGCTGAATAAATACGGTCAGGATCTCGTCGAACGGGCGAGAACGGGCAAACTCGACCCCGTAATCGGCAGAGACGAAGAGATAAGAAACGTCATTCGTATTCTTTCGCGAAAAACCAAAAACAACCCCGTCTTGATCGGCGAGGCGGGCGTAGGTAAAACCGCTATCGCCGAAGGTCTTGCCATAAGAATAATGAAAGGCGACGTTCCCGAAAACCTTAAAGACAGAAAACTTTTCTCTTTGGATATGGGCGCGTTGGTCGCGGGCGCGAAGTACCGCGGCGAGTTCGAAGAAAGGCTTAAAGCCGTACTTTCCGAAGTCAAGAAGAGCGAAGGCAAAATTATACTTTTCATCGACGAATTGCATACGATAGTCGGCGCGGGTAAAACCGAAGGCGCGATGGACGCTGGCAACCTGCTTAAACCTATGCTTGCAAGGGGCGAACTCCACTGTATCGGCGCGACAACCTTGGACGAATATCGTAAATATATCGAAAAAGACCCCGCGTTGGAGCGTAGATTTCAGCCCGTTATCGTAAACGAACCCACGGTGGAAGATACGATTACGATTTTAAGAGGGCTTAAAGAGCGTTACGAAGTCTATCACGGCGTTAAAATTCAGGACGGCGCTCTGATAGCCGCCGCTACTTTATCCGACAGATACATTACGGACAGATTCCTGCCCGATAAGGCTATCGACCTCGTGGACGAAGCGTGCGCGAACATCAAAACCGAAATGAACTCCATGCCGAGCGAAATGGAAGACGTAAAGCGTAAGATAATGACGCTCGAAATCGAAGAGACGTCGCTCAAAAAAGAAACGGATAAACTCTCGGTCGCAAGGCTTGAAAGTTTAAGAAAAGAGATAGCGGACTTAAAGGAAAAATACGCGGCGATGAACGCCAAATTGCAGACCGAAAAGGACGCTATCAATAAAGTGCAGAAACTCCGCGAAGAGATCGAATCGGTCAACCGCGAAGCCGAAAAAGCCGAAAGGGAATACGACCTCGATAAAGCGGCCAAACTCCGTTACGGCAGATTGCCCGAACTTAAAAAACAACTCGCCGAAAGCGAAGAAAAAGCCGCTTCCGACGAAAACGACCTTTTGCACGATAAAGTTACCGAAGAAGACATCGCCAAAATCGTATGCCGCTGGACGGGTATTCCCGTATCCAAACTTATGCAGGGCGAAAGGGAAAAACTCCTTTCTCTCGAAGACGTGTTGCATAAACGGGTAATCGGTCAGGACGAAGCCGTCCGCGCCGTCGCCGAAGCCATTTTAAGGGCAAGGGCGGGCATTGCGGACCCGACCAGACCGCTGGGTTCGTTCCTGTTTTTAGGACCTACGGGCGTAGGTAAAACCGAACTTGCGAAAACGCTTGCAAAAACTCTTTTCGACGACGAAAAGAATATGATCAGACTCGATATGAGCGAGTATATGGAAAAGTTTTCGGTTTCCCGTCTTATCGGCGCTCCTCCGGGATACGTCGGTTTCGAAGACGGCGGACAACTTACCGAGGCGGTGAGAAGAAAACCCTATTCGGTAGTATTGTTCGACGAAATCGAAAAGGCTCACCCGGACGTTTTCAACGTGCTTTTGCAGGTTCTCGACGACGGTCGTATAACCGATTCGCAGGGGCGCACGGTAGATTTTAAGAATACGGTAATTATCCTGACGTCCAATCTCGGTTCGTCAGCCATACTCGACGGTATCGACGAAAACGGCGAAATAAAAGAAGAAGCCAAAGAAGAAGTGATGAGGCTTCTGAAATCGAGTTTCAGACCCGAATTTTTGAACCGTCTTGACGAAATCGTGTTCTATAAACCGTTGCAAAAGACCGAAATCGGCAAGATAGTCGACCTTATGCTCGAAGGGCTTAAAAAACGGCTCGAAGAACAGCAGATCGAACTCGATATCACTTCCACGGCGAAAGATTATATTATCGATAACGGTTACGACCCCGTTTACGGCGCAAGACCGTTGAAGAGATTTATCCAACGCACGGTAGAAACGATGCTTGCGAAGAAAATTATCGGCAACTATTTTGCCCCCGGCGATACGGCAGTCGTAGATTACGACGGCTCCGACCTTACCGTCTACAAACGCAAATAAGTTCCCGCATAAAACGGTAACTTAAAGTCCGCGGGTTTTGCCCTTCCGGGGAATGACGGTAAACAAACAATCTGTCATTCTGAACGCAGTGAAGAATCCCCGCAATAATGGGCGGAGCGGCTGAAACAATATATCCCGACTTTACG
>USOJ01000127.1 GCA_900556195.1 uncultured Eubacteriales bacterium | reverse complement strand
GATAGTGGCGGGCGACAGTATAGATATGAGCGAAGCCTTTATCGCCGACAGATACGGCGAGGCGGGCAAGGGCGATTATATCAATTGCCCGATAGACAAAGACGGCTATAAGGCGTTTTATAAAGAGTTGATAACCGCAAAACGCGTCGAACTTCACGACTTTGAGAATATGAAAGTATTCGAAGGCTGCATGCCCGTAGAAGTCATGGCGGAGCGTGGCGAAGACACCCTTCGTTTCGGACCGTTAAAGCCCGCCGGGCTCGACGATCCGCGCACCGGCAGATGGCCGTACGCGTGTATGCAACTTCGCAAAGAAGACGAACACGGCGAGAGATACAATATAGTCGGGTTTCAGACGAATTTGTTATTCCCCGAACAAAAGAGAGTTTTCTCTATGTTTCCCGCGCTTAAAAACGCCGAGTTTCTGCGTTACGGTGTAATGCACAAAAATACGTATATCAACGCTCCGAAAGTGTTGAACGCGGATTTTTCGATGAAGCAGCACCCCACCGTATATTTCGCGGGGCAGATTACGGGAGTAGAAGGCTACGTCGAAAGTACGGCGAGCGGACTCGTCGCAGCGATAAATTTAGACAGAAGACTTTGCGGAAAAGAACCGCTTGCATTAACGAGCGAAACGGTAATAGGCGCGCTTGCGAATTACGTGGCAACGCCGAATAGCGATTTTCAGCCGATGAACGCCAACTACGGCGTTTTGAAACCGCTTTTAACGAAGCCCAAAAAGAAAGCCGATAAAAAGAGATTACTTTCCGAAAGGGCGATAGAAAAGATTAAAGAGATAAAGGAGAGTTTATGAGCAACATAGAATTTCACGGCACTACTATTTGCGCCGTAAAGAAAAACGGAGTTACCGCCATCGCGGGAGACGGACAAGTTACCATGGGCGAAAGCGTGGTATTCAAAAGCACCGCGGTAAAGGTAAGAAGAATATATAACGGCAAAGTCATAACCGGTTTTGCGGGAACCGTTTCCGACGCGTTTTCGCTCTGCGAAAGATTAGAAGCGATGCTCAATAAGTACGCGGGCAATCTTGAAAGAAGCGCGGTCGAACTCGCCGAACAATGGCGAAGGGATCAGGTCGGCAGAAAACTCGAAGCGATGCTCATATGCGCCGACGAGAACAGTCTGCTCATTCTTTCGGGGACGGGTGAAGTCATGACCCCCGACGGCGGCGTATGCGCTATCGGCAGCGGCGGCAACTATGCGCTCGCGGCGGCAAGAGCCTTGTACGACGAAACCGATTATTCTGCGGAAGAAATAGCGACGAAGGCACTTAAAATCGCAAGTAAAATCTGCGTTTACACCAACGACAACATAAGATGCGAAACAGTGGGAGGCGAAAAGAAATGAATTTAACTCCGAGAGCGACCGTAAAAGAACTCGACAAATACATCGTCGGTCAGAACGACGCGAAAAGGGCGGTGGCAATCGCGCTTCGTAACCGTTACAGAAGAAGCAAACTCACCGAAGAACAACGCGCCGAAATCACGCCGAAGAACATTATAATGAAAGGTCCTACGGGCGTAGGCAAAACCGAAATCGCGAGAAGACTCGCCAAACTCGTCGGCGCGCCGTTCATAAAGGTGGAAGCGACCAAATACACCGAAGTCGGTTACGTCGGCAGAGACGTAGAATCCATGATAAGAGATCTCGTCGAAGCAAGCGTAAGAATGGTTAAAGAAGAACAATTCGCCACGGTAAGCGTAAGGGCGAGAAAAATCGCCGAAAAGCGTATTATGAAAGTCCTTACCGAAGCGCTTGCCGACCAAAAAGGCGAAACCCCGAAAGATATCTGGGAAAATCAAATTTTAACCGACCTTCGCGACGGAAAGTACGATAATTTCAATATCGAAATCGAAGTCAACGACGAAATCAAACCTCTTGAGCTCAACGGTATGCAAGCCGAAATTTCTCTCGGCTCGATATTCGGCGATCTTATGCCCAAGCGTAAGAAAAAGAGAAAGATCTCCGTCAAAGAAGCAATGAACATAATTATTGCCGAAGAGAGCGATAAACTGATCGACGACGACGCCGTAAAAACAGAGGGCGTGAGAAGAGCCGAAGAAGAGGGAATTATCTTTATCGACGAAATAGATAAAATCGCAAACCGCGCCAAACAGGGCGGCGGGCAGGACGTATCGAGAGAGGGCGTTCAGCGCGATATTCTGCCTATAGTCGAGGGGTGCTCGGTTACCACGAAGTACGGTATAGTAAAAACCGATTACATCCTTTTCATCGCGGCAGGCGCGTTCCACGTTTCCGCGGTAGAAGACTTAATTCCCGAACTGCAAGGCAGATTCCCGATAAAAGTCGAACTCAAAAGCCTTACCAGAGAAGATTTCGTCAACATTTTAACGAGTACCGAAAACTCGATAATCAAGCAATATTCCACTTTGCTTGCCGTCGATAACGTAGATCTTTGCTTTACCGACGACGCTATCGAGCGTATAGCCGAACTCGCCGCCGAAATAAACGCCACGAGCGAAGACATCGGCGCAAGAAGACTTCATACTGTAATGGAAAATCTCGTCGAAGACGTTTCTTATAACGCGGGCGACGATATTCCGCTCACCAAAGTTACGATAGACAAAAACTACGTTGACGAGCATTTGTCCGCCGTAATCGAAAAACAGAGCGTCGCGAAATATATCCTTTAACATTTTGCCTTCCCTATCGGGGAAGGGGTCAACGGAGTTGACGGAAGAGGTCAGAACCGTAAATTCGTCGTTGCCGAAAAGCGCGGACTTTACGATAACGCAAAAAACCAATCGGAGCAAAAAATGATAAACATACCCAAAGGAACTAAAGACGTATTGCCTGCCGAAAGTTATAAATGGCACTACGTAGAAAATACCGTAAGAAAAATCGCGGACTTATATTGCCTTAACGAGATCCGCACGCCCGTATTCGAACATACCGAATTGTTTTTACGCGGCGTAGGCGAAACTACCGACGTGGTAAATAAAGAGATGTATACTTTTTTGGATAAAGGCGAAAGAAGTATCACCTTAAAACCCGAAGGCACTGCTGGCGTAGCGAGAAGTTTTATCGAAAACGGACTTTTTAACGCCGCTTTGCCGCTTAAAACTTACTATATAACCCCCGTTTTCCGCTATGAAAACCCGCAAAAGGGCAGACTTCGCGAACACCACCAATTCGGCGTAGAAGTCTACGGCGGCGCGGGCGCGGATACCGACGCCGAAGTTTTGCGGCTTGCCTATACCGTGCTTAAAAAACTCGGTTTAAGCGTAAAACTCTATATCAACAGCATGGGCTGTAAAACTTGCAGAAAGTCGTATAACGCCGCTTTGAAAGACTATTTTGCCGATAAACTCGATAAACTTTGCCCGACTTGCAGAGAGAGATATTATAAAAACCCGCTCCGCATACTCGATTGCAAAGTCGATACTTGCAAAGAACTCTGTAAAGACGCGCCCAAAATCACGGATTATCTCTGCGACGATTGTTCGGCTCACTTCGAAAGACTTAAAAAATTTCTCGACGAAACCGAAATTAAATACGAAGTCAATCCGTATATCGTGCGCGGACTTGATTACTACACCAAGACCGTGTTCGAATTCGTAACCGACGCGCTCGGCTCGCAGGGGACGGTCTGCGGCGGCGGCAGGTACGACGATTTGATAGAACAACTCGGCGGAACGCCGACTTGCGGTATGGGCTTCGGTATGGGTATTGAGCGGCTTCTTATGCTTATGGAAGCGCAGGGAGTGGAAATTCCCAAAGAAAACCCCGTAAAACTCTATATCGCAACCATGGGCGAAAAGGCTTATGAAAAGGCGTTTTCGCTTGCGGGCGACTTGCGCGATAAAGGTATCAAGGTCGAAATCGACCACGCTGGCAGGGGCGTTAAGGCTCAGTTTAAGTACGCCGACAAAATCGGCGCGGAAAACGTCGCGACTATCGGCGACAACGAACTCGAAAGCGGAATCTGCCGTGTAAAGAGAATGTCCGACGGAACGCAAACCGAAGTAAAAATAGACGAATTGTCGACTTATTTCGACTAATTTCTTAAAAATTGCTCAAAATACTACAAAGGAGTATACTTATGGAAGAACTTATCAAAAACATTAACGACAGCGAATTCGAAACCGAAGTTTTGAAAAGCGATAAACCCGTTCTCGTAGATTTCTGGGCTTCGTGGTGTATGCCTTGTAAAATGCAGGGCGACGTCTTGCGCGAATTTGCGCCGAGCGTAAACGGCAAAGTAAAAATTGTCAAAATCAACGTAGACGAAAGCGAAAAAATCGCTTTGGCTTACAATATCGTCAGCATACCCACGCTTATGATATTCGTAAACGGCGAACTCAAAGAAAAGACCGTCGGATTAACGTCGTCGGGCGAACTTTCCGAAATGTTAATCAGATATATCGGCTGAATCACGAAAGCGGGC
>USOJ01000126.1 GCA_900556195.1 uncultured Eubacteriales bacterium | reverse complement strand
TTTCCACAAAATGTATATTTCGCTCGCGCCGCGGGCGAAATACCAAACGTATAGAAACTCTCGCTTTTTGCTACGCAAAACATTGATTATCAAAAACAACCCGCCCGTGTCGTCTACGGAGTAGACCCCACGGGCGGGTTATTTTAGTTAATCAGCCTTTACAAGGCAAACGAGAGTTTCTATATGTTTGGTTTGTGGAAACATATCGTACGGTTGGACGGAAGAGAGAACGTATAAACCGTTGCCGTCGCTCTTCGAAAGTTTTTCGCCGTCGCGGACGAGCGTTCCCGTTAAAAGCCCTACGTCGCGCGCCAGGGTTTGCGGCGAACACGATATGTATAATATCCGATCGGGCTTGCTTTCTTTTATCGTCTCTATCAACGCTTCGTCTACGCCTTGCCGGGGCGGGTCTAAAACGAGTACGCAATCGCCGCCTTCGCTTCTGACTTTACGTAAAACTTCGGGCAGGGCGGTTTCGCAAGGAGCGTTGATGTTTTCCATTTTTTTATCCAATCCGTTGCGGATTTTAAGGTCGTTCGCGCAGTCGACCGCTTCTTTCACTATCTCTATTCCGACGGCTTTTTTTGCTTTCGTCGCGAATATCGCGGTCAGCATTCCCGCGCCGCTGTAAGCGTCGATAACCGTCGTATCGGGCGTTATCTGCGCCGCTTTCAACGCGTCCTGATAGAGTTTTCTTCTCACGCCGTCGTTGACCTGCATGAACGACCCCGGACCTATTTCGAATTTGATTCCGAGATCGCTGCTGATAGTCGTTTTTCTGCCGTAAAGGCAGACGTATTCGTCGGTTAAAATTACGTTGTCGTTTCTTTCATTTATATTCAGAAACAGACTGAATTGCTTGAACCCCGCCGACAGCGCGTCTATAAGTTCGTTCGCATGCGGAAGAGTTTTTCCGTTTACGACTATGGTTATCATAAGTCTGCCGTCGACGTCGCGCACGACCACGTGCTTGATAAGTCCGAGTTTCGTTGCGTCGTTGTACACGGGCACGGAGTATTTCGTGATAAAATCTTTTATGACCGCTATTATTCTGTTGCACCATTCGGGTTGAATCGGACAGCCCGAAATGGGTATCACTCTATGGCTGTTCTGCGCGAAAAAGCCGATAACGCAACCGAAATTATCCTCTCTTACGGGGAGTTGCAATTTATTTCTGTAACCGTATTCGAGTTCGCTTCTCACGGCGAGCGGAACGTCGTAATCGATAAACGCGATCTTTGAAAGACAGTCTTTGACAATTCTGCTTTTAAGTTTTAATTGAAGTTTATACTTTAAGTGTTGCAGTTGACAGCCGCCGCATTTTTCGTATACGGGGCATTTCGGGCGGATACGTTCTTCCGCCGGGGTGCAGACCTCTATCACTTTCCCGAAAGCCACGTTCTTTTTGACTTTCAGCACCTTATATCTTATTTTTTCCTGCGGCAGGGCGTAGGGGACGAAAACCGTACAGTCTTCCGTTCTCACTATGCCTTCCCCGTTAGAGCCTAAACGCTCCACGACGCCGACGTAATTCTGATTTTTAACCATCGTAAGCCTTTTTCGTCGGGCGCGTAAGTTACGCCCGATTTTTTATAGTTTCAACCTCTCCACGGTCGAGTCCACGAATTTCTGAAATCTGTTCATCAGAAAGTCGTAGAGAATAAACAAAATCGCTCCGCCGACCGTTAAAGCAAGCAGCGCGTATTTTTTGAATTCTTCGCGTTCGAAAATCGTGCCTTCGGTAAAGAACTCTCCGAACGTGAAATATATGAGTACGAGCGACCCCACGAACCATACGGCTTTAATAAGACAGCCGAGAATTTTATTGAACTTCTTTTCTCTGAAAATATAGTTTACCGTAGGGTGAAGACCGAAAAATACGCCGTAAAGTATGAGCATCGCAGGGCTTTTGATGACGATAAAAGCCGCGAGTATGGCAGTCGCGAGATACGAAAGCACGGCTGCTTTTACGCTCTTTTTGGCAAGCGGAAGCATCGAGCAAAGGCTCGCCATGAACAGCGCGGAATATTCTAAAACGTCTACGTACGCGCCGAGTACCAGACACACGATCGAAAGAGCGGTCGCGATTGCGGACAGGGCGATAAGTCTGGAGTTGTTCATTATCTGCAATTGCAGCAGCAGTTAAGCGCCATGTTGCAGATTGCCATTTCGCAGCACCATTCGAGGCAGCCGTTGCCGCCCATCTGCGAGGGTTCGCCGCCGACGTCCGAAGCCGTTTCTTTGCCCGACGAATAACTCGAAAAGTTCTTGTCCGAATCGCTCGAAATCTTTTTGACGAGTTTATCGTAAGACGTCTTGTATTTTTCGTTGTTCGGATCCATCTGCATGGCGATTTCGAGTTGTTTTTTGCTCTCGTTAAGCCAATTTTTCTTGTAGAAAAGTACCGATTGCAGATAGTGCCATTCCGCGCCGCGTTCGTTGAAAGAGTCGAGTTTGTCCTGCGCGGCGGAAAGGTTTCCGTTCTTTATCGCTTCTTCGACTTCTTTGTAAAGTCCGCTGTCGGATTGAGCCGAAAACGCCTGTTCCTGACGGAGCGACGAGATTTCCTGATAGGCGGTTTCGAGTTCGGTGAGTTTCCTTGCCGCCTCGTTGCCTTTTTCGCCTTCCGAAAATCTTTCTTCGCTGTATTTCGCTTTGAGTTCGGAATATTTCGCGGCTAACTCTTCGTCGGTACAACCGGAGGTAAGTCCGAATATTTCGTATAAATCTTTCATTTCTTTTCTATTCCTTTTTTGAGAGTTTTAAGCGTTACGCCCGGCACGCCGCGCAGTAACACGTTGTCGATTAAATCGTGATTGAAGTAAAATTTCGTCGCTTGCAGATTTTCTTTAAGCCCCGCGAATATGCAGGAAAAAGCGAAATCCACGTCCTGCCCCCTGCGTTCGATAACCGTTTTTAAGTCGGGCAGTTTGCCGAAAGCGTAATATAAGGGGTTATAGTTGCCCTTTTTTACGTCTTTGTCGTAATCGTCGAGCGCGTCGACGAGATATATCCACTTGCCGAGATAGTAGAATATAAGTCCGCCGCTCTCGCTTCGTTTTTCTTCGAGCGCGTAGTCGGCAAGTTCTTTAAGCATCATCGCGAAAGGCTCGGCAACCCTGTCTAAACTGTCGCAGTTTTCTTTTTCGAGAACGCGTAGTTCGGCGTATTTCCCGGCGACGATTTTTGACATAAGCGGGTATTTTTTGTCCGCCCGTTTTTTTCCTTTTTTGAAAAACGAAGCCTTTATTCTGCCTTTTTTTTCGTCGGTAACGTCGTCTAAAAGTTTGTAATAGGCGAGTACGGCGTTAAGGCAAGCCGCAAAATCGGTAAGTCGGTCGCGTTTTGCTATCGGACGTTTTTTTATCCAGTGCGCCACGCAGCGTTTCGGTTCGATTTTTACGTCTTCGCCCGCCATATTGTGCGTAAGCGCGGAAAAAAACGCTACGTCGTAAGTCAAAGCGAGGCGGGCGACTTGTCCGCATTGTCCGCCGATGCTCTTGCACACGCCGCAGTAAAGGGCTTTGTACAAAGTGTCGTCTTTAATGTAGAGATATGGAGTTTCGGGTTTGATATAACCGAACATAATCGCCGCTTTCGTAGTAGAATATCGTCGATTTTTACGTCAACGTAAACTACCACGGATAATGAACTTTGTTAATATATTATACTATTATTTATCTTTTGTCAAAGCATTTTTCCTTAAAAGCCGCATTTTACGAGTATTTCACGGCATTTTTAGGGTTTTTCGGTTCGTTTTTGCCTTCGATTATCTTTTCGGCGATTCTCACGGCGTTGTACGCCGCCCCGCGTAAAGTGTTGTCCGCGCAGGTAATAAAGGACAATCCGTTTTCGTAAGCCGTACTTTTTCTTATCCGACCGACGAAAACGTCGTAACTTCCGTCCGCTTCGACCGCGGACGGCAAATCGCTTAAAACTATTCCGCGTTTTGCCGCTAACTTTGCTTTTACTTCGCTTAAATCGATCGGCTTTTTTACTTCGACTTCTATAGCGACCGCGTGGCAGTTTTCTATCGGAACTCTTACGCAGGTTGCAGACACGGGTACGGAAACGCCGAGTATTTTGTTCGTTTCGAATTCCATTTTCTTTTCTTCTTCCGTGTAGCCGTCGGGCGTGAAATCGCCTATTTCGGGTATGCAGGTTCTTGAAATCGGCAAGGGGTAAAACGACGGCGAAAAGCCGTATCCCGTAAGGCGCAGATCGGCAACGCCTTTTCTTCCGCTGCCGCTTACCGCCTGATACGTAGTATATATTATCCGTTCTATACCGAAGTTTTCTCGTATAACGGAGAGCGGCAGAACGGCTTGTATCGTCGAACAGTTCGGGTTAGAAATAAGTCGGTCGGAGGAAGTTATTTCGCCGAAATTTATTTCGGGAACGACCAGCGGAACCTCGCCGTTCATGCGAAACGCGCTGGAATTGTCGATGAATACCGCGCCGGAGCGCACGATTGCCGGCGCGAATTTGCGCGCGAGATCCGCCTGCGCCGCGCCGAGCACGACGTCCACTCCGGCAAAGGACGC
>USOJ01000125.1 GCA_900556195.1 uncultured Eubacteriales bacterium | reverse complement strand
TTGACGGAATAATTTCTTTCGGCTCGATGCTCGGCGGACTTATCGCCAACGCGGGCGTGGGGCTTGCGATTTTGTTCCGTAACGGAAAGAAAATAAAACGGAATATTATAATATTGATTGCTTTGTATCTGATAGGCGCGGTCGCGGGGCTTGTATTCCACTTCGCGTTGCCGAATTTATAAAATGAAAACTTAGCCGGGAGGAAAAGAAGCCGGAAAATATCGAAAAAACAGTATGACCGAAAACGAAAAATTCGAACAACTTACAAACGGAAAAGTCGAACCGTTGATAATAAAAATGGCTGTTCCGACGATTATATCGATGCTCATATCGACGCTTTACAATATGGCTGACGCTTTTTTCGTCGGCAAAATCAACGCGTCGGCTTCGGGCGCGATTACCGTCGTTTTTTCGTATATGACTATCGTTCAGGCGTTCGGGTATTTTTTCGGACACGGGTCGGGCAACTACATATCGCTTAAACTCGGCGAAAAGAATAAAGAAGAAGCCGAACGCATGGCTGCAACGGGTTTCTTTTCGTCGCTCGTGTTCGGTTTTTTAATCTGTATAGCGGGGCTGATTTTTATAAATCCGCTTTTGACCGCGCTCGGCTCTACCGAAACGATAAGACCTTACGCCAAAGACTATATATTCTGGCTTCTGCTCGGCGCGCCGTATATGACCTCGGCGTTGACCCTTAACAATCAACTTCGTTTTCAGGGCAACGCCTTTTACGCGATGATCGCGCTCGTTTCGGGCGGGGTTCTGAATATCGCGCTCGACGCGCTTTTCGTAATCGCCCTTAATATGGGTACGGGCGGAGCGGGGCTTGCCACCGCTATCGGTCAACTCGTTTCTTTCGTTTTATTGTTCGTCGGGGTCGAAGTCAAAGGTCTCGTCAAAATAAGACCTAAAAATTTTACTTTCAAAAAATTATATTTATCGAATATCGCGCGCGGCGGACTGCCTTCGCTCGGCAGACAGAGCGTTGCGGGGATAGCCAACGCGTGTACGAGTTTCGTGTGCGCAGCCGTTCTCGGAAAAGTCGAAGCCGACGCCGCGATAGCTGCGCTCGGGATCGTTGCCAAAATCATAGGCTTTTGTTCGTCCGCGATAATAGGTTTCGGGCAGGGGTTTCAACCCGTGTGCGGGTTTAATTACGGCGCGAAAAAGTATTTAAGGGTAATTCGCGGTTACGTCTTTTCGCTTGCCGTCTGTACGGGGTTTGCCGCTCTGGTCGGAATTTTCGGCGGAGTTTTCGCGCGGCAAATCTGTTCGCCGTTTTCCGTCGATCCGCTTGTCGTACAATACGCGGGCGTGGCGTTTCGGGCGCAATGTCTGTTTTTCGTTTTAACGCCGTTTATAACGATTTCTAATATGCTTTTGCAAAATATCGGCAAAGTGGTAAGCGCGACTTCGCTTGCGGTTGCCCGTCAGGGCTTGATATATATCCCGATAGTGTTCGCATTCGGTTACGGCATGGGGCTTTGGGGACTACAAATTTCGCAGGCGGCGGCAGATCTTCTGACGTTCGCAGCGGCGTTGCCGCTGTCGCTTCCGGCGATTATAAAAATATACAAAAACGGAAAGGAGAACGAAAAGTTATGTGGACTAAAATCGTAGAATTTTTGCGCTCGCAGAGTTTGTCGTTTCTCTTTTTTACGGGCGGGGCGATAATCGGTTTCGGCTTCGCCGTTTTGCTTTATTTCGCGTTTTCGCGTAAGAAAAGAAAACTCCCGAAAGGCGAAAAACCCAAACTCACGCAGGCGATTACCGAAAGAGCGGTTAAAAACTTTGTTTCGGCAAACACGAAAAGCGATTTCAAAGCAAAACTCAAAGCGTTTTCAAACGAGTTGTTTATAGCAATAACCGACTTATCCGACGAGTATTACGACGAAAAAGTTAAACGCTATCCCGTAGTGAAGCAAGGTAAATTATTCGAACGCGACCTTTCGCTTCCGCTGTGTTTTACCGTCTACGAACTATTGGGCTTCGTCGATTTGATTTTGTACGACGCCGAAAAAATCTACGACGAAGCGCTTCATCGCGACAGATTTTTATTCGTGTACAAGGCGTACAGGCTGTTTACGAAAATGGTAGACGAAAAAGACCCCAAAGACCTTACGCTGTCGAAAGTCGCCGAAATAGTAGACTACTATAAAGATAAAGCCGAAGAACCGCCCAAAAGCGTTTCGTTTATCGGTAAAATCGTCAAAGACGTGGTCAATAAAGGCGTAAATTTCGGCGTGGTAAGGGTGATCGACGACGCGGCGGAAGACGCTATCGTCTGCGTCGTTTCCGATTTCAATCTTCTCTTTTCGCATAATCTTCGCGACGGAACGGGCGGCTTGATTTCGGGCGTTACCGACGAAGAGGTTGCCGTATGAAGATATTTTTGCGGATAATAGCCTGTCTTGCGGGCGCAGTGCTCGGCGCGATTCTGGGCGCGCTCGTAATAGTTGCGGTCGTAAAAAAAAGAATAGAAAAAACGGTTGAAGAAAGCAACGAGAACAATTTTTCGGGCGAAGAATCGAAGCGGCTTGACAAGATAAAACGCGACGCGAAACGGGCGTATAAACGAACGTATAAAGCGAGGACGTTAAGAAAAATTTTCGGGCTTTCGAAAAAAAGAAGAGAAACGCAGGAAAAATTTTCTTACGCCGACCTGATAGAAAAAACCGCCGAAGTCTATAACCCCGAAAGCGACCGACCTATGCTCGAACTCACGGGCAACGAAGTTTTCGGTTTCGGACATACGGTGGTGAAGCGGATAGAAGACATTTTCGACGCGTCGGGGCTTTCTTTTTTAAGGTCTTTTACGGCTGGTACGGCGATAGATTATATCACTTTTTTAGACGGAATCGTAAAGAAAAAATCGGTCAAAACGACCGTGGGAACTTACAAAATCGTGTGGCGTATAATCAACGCGATAAATCCGTTTTTCTGGCTTAAAACGATTATAAGAACGGTTGCCACGCAGAGAATTTTAGACGAAGTGGTTTACGCTTCGATAAATATCGTCGTTACGGAATTTGCTTCTTTATACAAAAAATCGTCCGTTCGTTTACAATCGGCGGCGTAAACGTCAATAATATAAAGCCAATA
Source organism: uncultured Eubacteriales bacterium (assembly GCA_900556195.1). Classification (GTDB taxonomy): domain Bacteria; phylum Bacillota; class Clostridia; order Christensenellales; family Borkfalkiaceae; genus UBA10281. The sequence continues at coordinate 1,459 of USOJ01000125.1, read as the reverse complement.
TAAAGCCCTGCGGAAATCTTTACTCGATTTCCGCAGGGCTTCGTATTATTCTTGTCTGGCATGGTGCCACCTCTCCCGCTTCAACGGGAGAGCATACTCCCGGAAGGGTGGTTTACCGCGGAGTAAATATTTAGGTAAAATAAAGTCCGACGGTTTTGCCTTTCCAGGGGATCCTTCACTGCGTTCAGGATGGCAAGAGACCGTCTTTGCGAGCCCCCTTATGGGGCGTGGCAAACCCGAAGATTGGAGTGTGTCCGCCTGTATAGCCGCTCCGACCTTTATTGCGGGGATTGCCGCAGTCGCTTTGCTCCTTCGCAATGACGGTATTGTTTAATGCCATCGCCACGCTACGCTTACGATGACAGTGAGTGATAAATCACGTAAAAACGCTTGACTTATTTTTTAGCAAGGTATAAAATAACAATCGTTATTTTATTTGTTGAAAGGAGTAATAATGCCTGCGAAAATAGTATTCGATAAAGAAAGGGTGGTAAACGCCGCTCTTAAAATAGCCGAAAATAACGGGTTGGAGGCTCTTAACGCCCGCAGTCTGGCAAAAGAAATCGGCTGTTCCACTCAACCCATATATCTTCGTTATCCCGATATGTCGGCGGTTAAAAAAAAAACGACCGCCGCGGCGAGGCGTATTTACGGGCAGTATCTGGAAATCGGCTTAAAAAGCAAGCCGAGCCTTTTCGAGGGGTATCTGTCGGCGTATATCCGCTTCGCGCGCGAACGCCCCAAACTGTTCGCCATGTTGTTTATGAACGATATCGGCGACGAAAAAGAGGACGGCTTGAAAGATATAATCGTAGATAAAATTTCCGCGCTCGGTAATTACGATAGAGAAACGAGCGAAAAGTTTTTCTTTTCGGCGTGGTTCTTCGCGCACGGTATAGCGGCTCAACTCGCAAGCGGATTTATAAAGTGGAGCGAGAATGATACCGACGCTTTTCTGAAAGAACAATTCGAAGCGTTGAAACTATATTATAAAAACGGCGGTGATAAAGAATGATTGCGGTAAAAATAGAGAACGTAAAAAAGTCGTATAAAGACACGAAAGCCCTAAAAGGCGTTTCCGCCGAGATAAAATCAGGCGAGTTGTACGGGCTTTTAGGTCTTAACGGGGCGGGCAAAACTACGCTTATATCCGTAATCGCGGGGCTTATAAAAGCCGACGAGGGTGATATTACGGTAGACGGCAAAAGCGTAAAAACCGATTCCGACGAGGTTAAGAGAATAATCGCGGTTTCGCCGCAAGAAACGGCGGTCGCGCCTAATCTTACGGTAAAAGAAAATCTCGAATTTTTCGCGGAATTATACGGTAAACCGAAAGATAGAGCGATTATCGCCATGCAAGAGTTCGGCTTGATCGAAGTCGCAAATAAACGAGCGAAGACCCTTTCGGGCGGATACGCGCGGCGACTTTCGGTCGCCGCGGCGGTCATAACCGAGCCGA
>USOJ01000124.1 GCA_900556195.1 uncultured Eubacteriales bacterium | reverse complement strand
CCGCCGTAACGGATAAACTTTCTTGCGGAAAAATTTACAAAAAAAAGAAAAACCGCGTTAAAAACGCTTGCATTTGAAATCGTTGTGTGATAAAATGTAACAGACTTCGCGCGGTCCTCCGACGAATAAAAGGTCGTGAACGCGTAGTAATACGGAGGTTTAAGTCATGAATATTATCGAACAAATCGAAAAAGAAAACTTGAAGAGCAGCGTTCCTTCTTTCAACGTAGGCGACACCGTTAAGGTTTCGTTCAAAGTTATCGAAGGTACCAAAGAGAGAATACAGGCTTTCGAAGGCATCGTAATCGCCAAGAGGAACAGCGGTATCAGAGAAACTTTCACCGTAAGAAGAGTATCCTACGGTATAGGCGTAGAAAGAACTTTCCCCCTTCATTCACCGAAGGTTGCCGACATCAAAGTCGTAAGAAAGGGTAAAGTCAGAAGGGCTAAACTCTATTATCTCCGCGATCTCACCGGTAAAGCCGCCAAGGTTCAGGAAATACTTTAATATCGACTTAAAATCAAAGCGTAAGCATTCGTGCTTACGCTTTTTTGCCGTTGCCGTAAAATTTTTTATCCGATGCCGGGCAAGAATAATACGAACCTTATTCAAGGTTAAGAATTTTGCCGAAAATCGCGATTTTCATTATATATATATTATAGATAGCGTAAAAATTTGTTTACAAACGCAAAAAATTAGTGTATAGTATAAAAGCGAAAATATGCTTCGAAACGGCGATATCACCGTTCGATACAGGAGAAATGATGCTTGCAAAAGACGTTGCGTTCGTAATATCGGGGTTAGACGGCGTTCCCGTAGACGTCGAAGTAGACGTAAATCCGGGGTTACACGCATTCGAAGTCGTCGGGCTTCCCGACGCGGCGGTAAAAGAAAGCCGCGAAAGAGTGCGTTCGGCAATCAAAAACAGCGGTAAAAGGTTTCCTAACCACAGGATAACCGTCAATCTCGCTCCCGCCGAACTCAAAAAAGAAGGCGCGATGCTTGATCTCGCAATAGCGGTCGCTCTCGTAAAGTCAACGGGCGAACTCGGCTCGGCGGATATCGGCAAAGCGGTACTTCTCGGCGAACTCTCTCTCGACGGCAAGATAAGACCCGTAAACGGCATACTTCCGATGCTTATTTCGGCGAAACAACGAGGTTTCAAAGAGGTTATTATCCCTGCGGAAAACGCCAAAGAAGGCTCGTATATAAGCGGAATAACCATCAAAAAGGCAGATTCGCTGAAATCCGTGCTCGAATATTTCGAAGGCTACGGCGAACTCGAAACCGTCGAAGCGGTAGGCTACGACGAAATTTCGGATAAAGACGATTATAAAAACGACCTTAAATTCGTAAAAGGGCAGTACGTTGCCCGCCGCGCGCTCGAAATAGCGGTCAGCGGCAACCATAATATGCTTATGGTCGGTCCTCCGGGCGCGGGTAAAACCATGCTTGCGAAATGTATTCCGTCCATAATGCCGTCTATGAGTTTCGACGAAGCGCTCGAAACTACCAAAATTCACAGCGTGGCTGGCAAACTTTCGCGCGAAGAGGGTATAATAAGCAAACGCCCGTTCGTAACTCCCCACCATACCGCGAGCAACGTTTCCATGATAGGCGGCGGGTCGTCGGCAAAGCCGGGGCTTATAAGTCTGGCGCATAACGGCGTTTTGTTTTTAGACGAAATGCCCGAATATACCCGTTCGATGCTCGAATGTCTGCGACAGCCTCTCGAAGACAGAGTTATTACCGTTTCGAGGGCAAGACAGACTATATCTTACCCCGCGAGTTTTATGCTCGTTGGCAGCATGAACCCGTGTCCTTGCGGATATTTCGGAGCGAAAAACGGGAAATGTACCTGTTCGCCCGTGCAGATAGCGAGATATAAATCGCGTATATCGGGTCCGCTTATGGACAGGGTAGACATAAGAATTACGGTGGACGCCGTAAAATACGACGAACTAACGGCTACGGGCGAAGAAGAATCGAGCGAAGAAGTGAGAAAGCGCGTCGACGCGGCAAGGCAGATTCAACGCGAAAGATTTTCGGGCGACGGCATATCGACCAATGCCGAAATGGGCGAAAGAGAACTCCGCAAATATTGCGAACTTTCCGCCGAATGTAACGAGATATTAAGGCGTTCGTTTATAAGCCTTAATCTTTCCGCCCGCGCGAGGGCGCGTATAATAAAGGTTGCCAGAACGATAGCCGATCTCGATTTTTCCGAAAATATCGAACCGAAACACTTGCTCGAAGCGATTAGTTACAGGAGCGACGAAACTTGACCGACTTGACTTTAAGACAACGCGTACTCGTCTTTCTCGATTCTTTCGAAAAACTCGAATATAAGCGTAAAATTGAAATCGTCAGATTGTTTTCTTCGCCCGAAGAACTCTTTTCCGGCGCGGATAAAATAGCGAAATTCTTTGAGAAAAACGGCGATTATAATTCGGTTGCGGCTGTAGTCGAAGCGTTGAAACGCCCCGACACGGCAGACGAGATGATAAATTCGTCGCTTGCTTTCGCCGACGGCGTCGTATGCCTTGGCGACGAAGATTATCCCGAAGAACTCAAAAACACCCCCGTTCCGCCGATAGTTTTGTACTATAAGGGCAATAAAGATTTGCTTAAAAGCGGAAGAACGCGTACGGGCATGGTAGGCTCGCGCAAGACCTTGCCGAGTTATCTCGAACTTGCTAAAACCGTGTCCGAAAGCGTATCCTCGTCGGGCGAAATCGTAGTTACGGGCATAGCGGTCGGCGCGGATACCGCGGCGATAAACGGAGCGATAAAAAGCGGCAATATAATTTCGGTTTTTGCCGGCGGTATAGATTGCGTATACCCGCGTACTCAGACGAACATTGCCCAAGCGGTAGCGAAAAGCGGACTTATCATAACCGAATATCCCGCTAAAACGACTCCGAAAAATTACACTTATCCCGTTCGTAACCGCATTATAGCGGGGCTTTCGCGGGCGGTGTTGATAGTTTCGGGCGACGATAAAAGCGGAGCGAGATATACCGCGAATTACGCAGCCGATTACGGCAGAGAAGTTCTTGCGTTTCCTTACGCGCCGAACGTTTCTTACGGCGAACTTTGTAACGGGCTTATAAAGCAGGGCGCGACGCTCGTCGAAAACGCCGAAGACGTATGCGGAATACTCGGCATAGACAAAAAAGAAAAACAAGCGATTAGTTTAGAAGGCAACGAAGCGATAGTTTACGAGAGTATAAATCGCGGGGTGTGTTCGCCCGATAAAATAATCGAAGAAACGGGTTTGAAACCCTACGAAATTTCCGTGGCGATATCGATGCTCGAATTAAAAGGAGCAATCGTAAGAAACGGCTCGGAATACGAAATAACAAGATAACGGAGGCAAATATGCAACTTATTATAGTCGAATCGCCGTCCAAGGCGAAGACGATCGAAAAATATCTCGGCGGCAAATATAAAGTCGACGCGAGCGGCGGACACGTCCGCGACCTTCCCGAAAAGCGTATGGGCGTAAACGTAAGCAAGGATTTCGCTCCTAACTACGTTATCCCCGCCGATAAAAAAGCGGTTATCAAGCGGTTGCAGGAAAAAGTCGAAAAAGCCGATAAAGTATATCTCGCAACCGACCCCGACCGTGAAGGTGAAGCGATAAGTTGGCACTTAAAAGAAGTTTTAGGTCTCGGCGACGACGCGCAGAGAATAGAATTCAACGAAATAAGCGAAAAGGCTATCCGCCACGCGCTCGAAAATCCCCGTACCATAAACTATAAACTCGTAGACTCCCAACAGGCGCGCCGTATTCTCGACCGTCTCGTCGGATATAAATTAAGTCCGCTTCTCTGCAAAAGAATCAAGAACGGACTTTCGGCGGGCAGAGTTCAATCGGTTGCGCTCCGTATCATAGTGGACAAAGAACGTGAAATCGAGGCGTTCGTACCGTCCGAGTACTGGCTCGTGTCGGCGGAATTCAACGTAAACGGAAAGAAGTTCCGCGCGTTGCTCGTCGAAAAGAACGGCAAAAAGTATAAACCCACGTGCGAAGCCGAAGCAAAAGAAGCCGAAAGAATTACGCTTTCTTCGGCGGTAACCGTTAAAGACGTAAAAACGTCGGTTGCTAAAAGTCCCGCGCCCGCGCCGTTCACTACGTCCACCATGCAGCAGGACGCTTCTTCAAAACTCAATATGTCGTCGCCCGTGTGCATGCAGGTCGCGCAACATCTTTACGAGGGCGTCGAAACCGAAAACGGACACGTTGCGCTCGTAACGTATATCAGAACGGATTCGGTAAGGGTATCGAAAGACGCTCAGAACGCCGCAAGGGCGTATATAGCCGAAAAATACGGCGACGGATACGTACCCGAAAAACCGAACTTTTTCAAAACCAAGAAAAACGCGCAGGACGCGCACGAAGCGATCCGCCCGATAGACCTTTCTCTGACTCCCGAAAAGGCGAAGACCTTCCTTGACAGAAATCATTATAATCTGTATAAACTCATATACGAGAGATTCGTCGCTTCGCAGATGAGCGCGGCCGAATACGGAGTTACTTCCGTCGCGGTAGACGCGGGCG